>NZ_JAQMWO010000006.1:0-38130 GCF_037853785.1 Micrococcus sp. GPGPB33 | reverse complement strand
CAGCTGGGCGCACCACGGGCCGCTGTGCGCCCGCCTGCGCCCCGTTCCCACCCCTGCACCCCCACAAGCCCACCCGCAACCCCGAACGGCCCTCAGACGCCCACACACCGAGCCAGGGGCCGAGGGGCCGGCGGGCCGGGCCGGGGGCCGAGGGCCGGCGGGCCGGCACCCCGCGCAGCCCCCCACCCCCACCCATGCCATAACATCACCAGCACACCACCACACCCCAACCACAAACAACACCACACAACCGATTGCGCCCACACCACAACGCGTGTATGGTTTGACTCAGCGGGAGGCAACCGGCCCCCTGCACCCCTCAAGGAGGACGCCGTGAAACGTGCTCGCACCCGTCGCCCCACCACCCGTGCCACCCTGACGGCCCGACTCGACCGCTGCGCGCTCGTCGCCCGGCACGCCTTGTGCGTCGGCTCCGTCCTGATCTTCGTCGCCGCGTTCGGGGGGCTGGCGCCGGTGTACGTGCCCGCGCTGTCCACGCCGGCCCTGATCGCCTTCGCCCTGTGGTGTGCGCTGGTGCTCGCCCTGATGCTCACCACCGCCGCGCGTGTCACCGCACGCCTGGTGCTCGGCACAACACGTGCCGCGCGCTCGGCCTGGCGCGCTCCGGCCTCCGATCCTCGCTGATTCCGACTCCCTGCCCCGCCTCGCGGCGGGGCAGGGCCATGCCATACGTTCGCCATATCGCCGCCATACTCAACATTGCAGTCCCAGCTTTTATTGTGTATGGTTTGACTCAGCAGGGGGCACCAGGCCCCCCGCACCCCTCTAGGAGGACACGATGGATGCTCTGACCGCCCGCACCCCGCTCGATCTGACCGACTACGCCGCCGCCGCCCTGCCGTCCACCCCCGCAGATTCCGTGGTGGCCATCGGCCTGAAGGGCTCGCGGCTGGGGCCGGTGATGCGCCTTGACGATGTCGCCGCCCCCGCCACCATTGCCGGAGTGATCGCCGCCAGCATGCGCCCTGCCAACTGCACGCGCGTCTTCCTGATCGGCTACGGCCCGGAGGACCGCGCCCTGCGCTGGCTCGAGCTGGAGTCCATCCTGACCGGCCACGGTCTGAGCGTGGAGGGGCTGATCCACGTGGACGGGCGCATGTGCACCAACCTGGGCACGGGCGAGGCCGTGGCCTACGCCCCGGGCACCTCCACGCTGGGCCTGCACCTGGCCCTGCTCGACGGTGCGCGGGCCGAGTACCCCACCGCCACCCCGAGCGAGTCGGACGCCCTGACGGAGGCTGTGGCGGCTCACGCGGCCACGCTGACGGACATGCACGCGGACGCTCCGGCGCTGATCGAGGGCATCAACCGCCTGCTGAAGGATCAGAACGACGCCGGGGCCGCCGCCGTCGTGCTGGCCACCCTGAACCACCGTGACCCGGAGTACCTGATCGCGGCGCTGGTGGCCTGCACGGCCCCGAACCGGCTGGAGGCGGTGGACTTCGCCCGGGGCGAGTTCCCGCACGGTCTGCGCTGGAAGGCGAGCGTGGAGGCCGAGACGGTGCTCAACGCCGCCGTGGCCCTCGGCCCGGGCCACGCCTGCGCCGGGGCGCTGGCGGTGCTGGCCTACGTGGCCTGGATCCGAGGCGCAGGAGCGGTCGCCGATGGCCGCCTGAACCTCGCCGAGCGATGCGCCCCGCACCACCCGCACGTGCGCGCCGTGCGCCGGATGACGCGGGCCACGCCCGTGGCCGTCGTGGCCACCGACCCGGCGTGGGCCTGGGGCAAGCACACGAGGGCCGCTGAGGGTCGCTGAGCGTGACCGGGGGCCAGCGCGTAACGCTGGCCCCCCGGCGTCCGTGGAGACGGTGCCCCGACGGTGCACGCCCGCCAGCGTAGCCCGGCCCACGCGTGGGCGGGCGCTGCCCAAATCGCTGTTGCCCGCTCGGCCGCGCGCGTGTATGGTTATACACGTAGCGGGGGGCACGAGGCCCCCGGCACCCCGAGCGGCCAGGAGGCCCGACATGGACACCGACCAGACCACCATCTGCACCTCCCAGAACGTGCACATCGGCCAGGAGGTGGTCATCGTCGACCGCATCCAGCTGGGCCACTGCATCAGCTACGCCGACGGGACCGTGACCGCGATCGACCCCAGCCGTGGGACCTACTCGGTGGCCCACAACGGCATGCGCGGGCGCACCGTCCACACCCTCTCCGACCAGTGGCACGGAGACGGCGGCCCCTACTGCATGCCCGCCGCCGAGGTGTACGGCGGCTGAGCACGACGGGGGCGGCGCGCACGCGCCGCCCCCGTTGTCACCCCTGGCCGCGAGCGCGGGCGGGTCCCGCGCCCGCTGCCGCGTGGGGACGTGTCGTGGAGATGAGCTGCCGGCTGCATCGAGCTGCTGCCGGCTCCCGGGGACCGCGACACGTCCCCGCCCCCTCCGCGTCACGACCACGGGCGCGTGGACCAGCGCTCGCGGATGGTGTTGTGCACGCGCCGGTGTATGTGTATGGTTGGACACGTCGCAGGGGGCATGAGGCCCCCGGCACCCCGACGGCCAAGGAGGCCCCCATGTCCAAGCACATCTATTCCGCCGGCTCCCTGCGCGCAGCCCTGCGCGCCGGATCCCTCGCCGCCCGCGTCTCCCCCAACCGCGGCCCCGTCCACCTGGAGGTGCTCCCGGAGAACGCCCTGCGCGTGATCAGCACCCACGAGGACGCCTACGCCTGCGCCTACGCCGACTCCGACCGCCCGGCCCCCGCCGCGCTCGCGGGCCTGCCGCCGGTGGTGCTGTGCGTCCTGGACGTCTCCCAGCTGATGCGCCACCTGGACGCGCTCCCCCTGCCCGAGACCCCGGTCAACGTCACCGCAACCGCCGACCGCGTCCACGTCGACGTCGTCGGCGGCCGCGAGCGCTGGACGTTCGCCAACCTCGCCGCCCCCGGCGTGCCCACTCCCGCCATCCCCCAGGCCCCCGGCCCCGGCGTCGAGCTGCCCGCCCTGCCCGCGACCCTGGGCCTGCCCGGGCTGCTGATGGACGTGCTGAGCGGCGGCGGCCGCCTCCACGGCACCCGCTACCTGAGCCAGCGGATCCACGGCGTGCCCGGCGCACTGGACCTGATCGGCTGGAGCATCGGCGCCTGGGCGCACGGACGCGCCTACGTCGCCCCGATGGACGGCTACGCTCCGGCCGCCCGCGAGGCCGCCGCCCTGGCCGACCGCGACAGCCTGGCCGCCCTGCCCGCCGCCTGACCGGCAGGCCGCGAGCGCGGGGGCTCTCGCGCTCGCGGCATCCCGGGGATGTGTCGTGGAGATGAGCTGCCGGCTGCATCGAGCTGCTGCCGGCTCCCCTGGATCGCGGCACGTCCCCGCCCCCTCCGCGTCACGACCACGGGCGCGTGGACCTGCGCTCGCGGGTGGTGTTGTGCTTCTGCCGTTGTGTGTGTATGGTTGGACACGTAGCGGGGGGCATGAGGCCCCCGGCACCCCGACCAAGGAGGCACCTCCGATGCCCGAGCACCACCTTCTCGACCTCGACTCCCTGCCCTCCGCCTTCGAACCCTGCCCGGAGTGCGGCGCCGTGATGTGCCAGCCCAACCCGTGGGGCGAGGACTGCGACGACCGAGCCCGGCGCCGCCAGGCCGTGGCCACTCTGGAGGACCAGCGCCGCCAGGCCCACGCCCTCGCGGCCCCCGCCGCCGCCGCGCGCGCCCGCTACAAGCGCCTGGCCCGCCGCGACGAGCCGCACCCCGACCTGGTCCCGGCCCTGGAGGAGGCCATCCGGCTGAGCTGCCAGCGGCGGGACCTGCTGGAGCGCATCGCCACCGACTCCGAGGCCCTGGCCCGCGCGAACACCGCCCACCCCGAGCACGCCACCCTGGCCCAGAGGGCCGCCGACGACCGCGCCGCCGTGGAGGCCTGCCACGACGTGGACCGCCTGCGCCTGAGCCGCTGACCACCTCGCCAGCCCCCGACGGCCGCGAGCGCGGGAGACCCCCGCGCTCGCGGCCGCCGGGGGACGTGTCGTGGAGATGAGCGGTCGGCTGCATCGAGCTGCTGCCGGCTGCCGGGCACCGCGACACGTCCCCGCCCTTCCCTCGACACCACCACGGGCGCGCCGGCCCGCGCTCGCGGATGGTGTTGTGCGCGCGCCGGTGTATGTGTATGGTTGGACACGTCGCAGGGGGCATGAGGCCCCCGGCACCCCTTCCAAGGAGGCTCCCGTGAGCATCATCAACAACCCCACCACCACGATCCGATCCCTGCGCCAAGCCCTCCACGCGGCCCTGGCGACGCTGGGCTGGGCCAGCGACCACGCCCGCACGCACGGGCGCGTCTGGTTCGAGCTGACCGAGGCCGGCTACCGCCTCACCGTCTGCCGGCCCCGGGAGTGGGCGCGCGCCTACGCTCCCTGCGAGCCGGTCACCCACGGACAGGGCCTGGCCCCGGTGGCCCTGTCCTTCCCGGACGCCCTGATCCTCAGCCACGAGCTGGACAGCCTGCCCGGCGCCTACCCGGCACACCTGGCCACGCGTGCCCGCTGCCTGTTCCTGAAGGTGCACGACCCGGACCGCCCCGGCCACGCCTACCGCCATCGCGTCTACCGCACCGCCAACCCCGAGGGGGCCAGCGCCCCCTCGGGCCCGTTCCCCCTGCCGCAGGCGGACCAGCTGATCCCCTCCCCTGTCCCCACGCACGCGGGCACCCTCGCGTCCCTGCTGGGCGCAAGCGCCCACCTGGCCTCCAGCCCCCGCCTCTACGCCGTCCCCGGCCAGCCGACCCTGACGGACTGGAGCATCGGCGACTGGGCCCACGGGCGGCTCTACACGCCCCCGCGCCACCGCACCCGCCCGCGCGACCTGGCCGACGAGCACGCCGGACTCGCCGCCCGGCACGACGCCGCCGTCCTCTACCTGCCCTGATCCCCACCGCACCCCCAGCCCGGCCGTGCGCCCCGCGCTCGCGGTCGAGCCAGGGCGGGGCGGGGACGTGTCGCGGAGATGAGCTGCCGGCTGCATCGAGCTGCTGCCGGCGGCCGCCGTGGACCGCGACACGTCCCCGCCCTGACCGCGTCCCGTCCCCGCCGGCTTCTCTGCCGTGCGGGGGGACATGCGGGGCCGATCGCGGCCTTATCCCCGGTAGATGCCCCCGGGCGCTGACCCCGGCGCCCCTACCGAGATGGAATCCTCATGCCCACCCCCATCACCGCCCACCACACCGCCGCCGGAACTTGGCTCATCCCCGCGACCCCCGAGGGCCAGGATCTGCTGGACGCTGTCCATGCGGCCGCCCCGCCGACCAGACCGCTCTGGCACGACCTTCTGGCCCTGGTGGTGCCGCTCGTGGCGGCGTTGGCCTGGGTGGTGCTGGTCCCGCCCCTCACCGCCGCGTCCGCCACACCTCACCGTGACTCCGCCGGCCTGGCGATCAGCCGGGTCTTTGGGGCGGTGCTCACGGCCGCAGCTGGTCTGCTGCTGGCCCCTTCCATCCTGCGAGCGCAGGACCGGGCGCGGGCGGGACGGGCCCGCGTGAGACTGGAGGAGTCCGGGCTCGCCGTGGAGGCCCCGCCCGTGCTCTGGGGCCAGACCCTGGAGCGGGAGCATCACTACCGCCAGACGCTCCAGCTCGCCGTCGCCCATGGCCGCGAGCGCCCGGAGGACCCCTTCTCCCCCGAGCGGATCGACTCCGCTCTGGCGAGCCTGCCCGACGTCGACGGCGTCCCGGCCCTGCGCGTGCTGTGGCACGCCGGCCAGCAAGGCACCGCCGAGGACGTCGCCCGTGCGCTGCTGGAGCGGCGCGCGGCTCAGGAGGCCGCGGCCGCCCGCGCGGCCCGCGCGGCCCAGGAGGTGGGGCGCGCGCAGGCTCTCCACGCGGCCCACGACGCCGCTACCCATTCCCTCTGACCCCACACGCACGCCGCTCATGGATGGTGTTGCATCCGCATGACGTGATGTGTATGGTTATACACATCGCAGGGGGCACGAGGCCTCCAGCACCCCAACCCAGGAGGACTCCATGTTCACGTTCACCCGCTCTCACGTCACGGCCGCCCTCTGCCTGTCCGGCTGCCTCATCCTGTCCGGTTGCTCCGGCGACCCCCGAGACACTGGCGAGGAGGTGAACAGTGTCGTAGCCGGCACGCGCGCCATCCCTCAGTCGTGGATCAAAGTCGAGGAGGTCGTCGGGGCCCACGAGGTCCAGCGTCGCTACCTGACCGCGGATGCCCAGCCCGAAGACCAGCTGGTCCCGCTCGCCGACCTGGCAGGCTACGGGGTCACGCAGGAGCGACCCGTGGACGACCCCAGCCAGGGACGGCTCATCCTCAGTCGCCATGTCCCGGCGGGTGACTTCTTCATCCGCCGGCAGGAGAGCACAACAACCCTGACCATTGGGGCCATCACCCCCGCCTCCCAGGACCCCACGTTGTGCCAGACCACCCCTTCCTCCCGCACGCTGTGCGAGCAGCGCGGCGTGGAGGAGGTCATGATCGTTCCGGTGACATTCGAGCGCATCACCAAGGACTGAGAAGCCCCCGAGACACACCGGCCCGCGAGCGTCTAATAGAAGCCACACCCCATCACCCCACCCAAGGAGGGCACCATGACCGCCACCACCTCCCCCCTGCCCAAGGGCACCCGTGTTCGCGTCCACAGCGGCCTGCTCACCGCTCCACTGGAGTGCCACGTGATCGCCATTCTCAAACCCCTCCCACCCAAGCAACGCACCCACCCCAACGCCTCCACCACACGGGAGACGACCACACACGAGCCAGTCACGCCCCCGGAGCCCCTGTACGCCCTTGGGCACATCCACCCTCGCCCATGGCCCTTCCCTCCGCGCATCACCCGACTGCACCACCTAGCCAGCCGCGACCTGCTCGAAGTGCTCGAGCTGCCCCCCACCCGTTCCCGCTAACCACACCCGTCCCCGCTCGCTCTACGACACCATCACGGGCGCACCGATCCACGCTCGCGGATGCTGTTGTGCTGCCGCCGGTATACGTGTATGGTTGAACACGTCGCAGGTGGCACGAGGCCCCCGGCACCCCGACCAAGGAGACCGCCATGGATGACTACTGGGACCAGATCCGCATCACCGAGGCCATGCTGCGCCTGCACGAGCCCACCACCGCCCAGGGCGTCATCGACGTCCTGCACCAGTACGACCCCCACGGTCCCGGCTCTGTCGGCGACGCGTTCTACTCCGGCGCCAACGCCGACCACACCCTCTCCGGCGCGCTGGCCGATGCCGGATGGACCGTGAGCGAGTACGAGGCCCACTACGCCTACACCCTCACCAGCCCCGACGGCCGCGAGCGCCTGCGCTACATCGAGGGCGACGTCTACATCGTCTGACCCACCCCGGGCGGGCCGCCACCTGGCGGCCCGCCCACCCCGAGGGGACACGCCCCACCCACGCCCCTGACCAACAGCTCCCCCTGGAGGACACCATGACCGAGTCGAGCCCCGCCGAGGCACACGCCGCGCAGATGGCCGAGCGAGCCGCCCGCCGTCGTGTGGACCGCTACCTGGATCTGCTGCGCTGTGCCCATGGCGACCTGGCCCTGCTGCTGCGCGATGCCCACACCGCCCGGCTGGAGGACGAGAAGGCTGAGGGCGCCGGCCCGGACGAGGCCCGCGACGCCGCTGATGACGCCTACCTGGAGATCCTCGAGCTGCACCCGGGCCTGCGGGAGATCACCTTCGGCCTGCCGGCGGATCTGGGCCCGGCGACCCCGGGCGCGGACCTGATCCGGGCCGCCGAGCACTTGCGCGGGCTGGCCCTGCGCCTGCCCGAGTGGGCGATCCACCGGGCCTTCTGCATGCTCCACCGTCGGGCCACGGTCACCGCCACCGCTGCCGGCTTCGAGCTGCACCAGACCCTGGTCGGCGGCGACGACGTCCACGAGGAGACCACCACGACCGCGCGCGACCCGCGCGCCGACGCTACCGCCCTGCTGGAGGTCCTGGGACTCTGAGCCGGCCCGCGCTCGCGGGCCGGGATCCTGGGGGGACGTGTCGCGGAGATTCGCTGCGCTTCAGTGTTGCACCCACCCCCCTGGGCGTGTATGGTTAGACACATCGCAGGGGGCACGAGGCCCCCCGCCCCCCGAGGCCAAGGAGGCCCCCGATGTCCCAGCTGCTCTACCGCCCCGCCACCCTCGCCCGCGCGCTCTACGCCGGCTCCCAGGCCGCCCGCGCGGGCGCCACAGACACGGACCCCGACGCCGGCGGCGTGGGCCTGGCCCTCCAGCCCGACGGCTCCCTGCGGATCTACTCCGCGGCAGGGGAGAGCTTCTCCCGCGCCTACGCCGACCCGGCCCCGCGCACGGACACCGGCGACGAGGCCCTGCTCGCAGTGCTCTCGCTCCACGGCACCCAGACCCTGCTGGCCCGCCTGGCCGAACTCGACGACACCTACGAGACCGTGGAGCTGCGCGCCGACGCCGTCGGCATCTACCTGGTGCGCGACCTCTGGGTGATCTTCGCCTCCGCCAGCAACAAGGCCGACACGCTCTCCCCGGTGGACACGCTCGCCGTTCGTCCGCGCGACATGGCCGGCCCGGTGCCCCCGAGCACCCCGGACGGCGCCGTCCCCGGCCCCCTGTGGGGGCTCCACGCCGGCCTGTGCCTGGACCTGCTCACGGGCGGGCCGGCCATGGGCCCCGAGGACAGCCTCGACGCCTGGGCCGTCCGCGAGCGCAACGACCTGCTGGCCTGGCACCTGGGCGACTGGGCACTGGGCCGCACGCACGCCCGCCAGATGAGCCCGCGCGGCTGACCGGCACCCGTCCCCGCCGGCCCCACGCCGGCGGGGACGGGGGGACGTGTCGCGGAGACGAGCTGCCGGCTGCATCGAGCTGCCGCCGACTGCCGGGGACCGCGACACGTCCCCGCCCGCTCCGCGTCACCACCAGGGGCGCGCCGATCCGCGCTCGCGGATGATGTTGTGTAGCCGCCGTTGCATGTGTATGGTTGGACACGTCGCAGGGGGCATAAGGCCCCCAGCACCCCTTCCAAGGAGGAGCCCCATGGGCATCATCACCACCGCCGACCACCTGTACCGAGCCCTGGACCTGGCCGCCTGGCCCACCCGCCTGCCCGCCACCCACACCCCCGGCACCCCGACGCCCGCGGTGATCCTGCGCCCCCGCCAGCAGTGCCTGGAGCTGACCGGCTCCGATGGCACCCACACCTCCCGCGCCGGCGCCCGCGCCCTCGACGTCAGCACCGGCCCCCTCGAGTCTGGGGCCATGCTGCGCGCCGACCAGGCCCACCACCTCATCAAGACCCTGCGCGCCCTGCCCGAGCGCACCCTGCACCCGGTGGCCGTGGAGGCCGACGACGAGCTGGTCTACCTCCACCTGGCCGACTCGACCCTGCGCCTGCCCAACATCGCCGCCACCGTCCACCCGCCCGTGGTGGACCCCGCGCTGATCGACCCGGACGTGCTGATCACCTGCCGGTGCCTGGACACCCACGTCCCCGCCGGAGTCCTCGCCGAGCTGACCCGCACCGCCCACCGTCACCGCCGCCTCGGTCCCCTGCGCCTGCTCGCCGGCGGCCGCCCCGGCTACCTCGGATGGGACCTCAGCGGCTGGGCCCACGGCATGATGCGCCAGGACCCCGCCGAGGCCGTCAGCACCCACCAGCCCCCCTTCCATCTGCCCGAGTCCATCCTGAACCCCGCCCGCTGACCCCTGCCCGCCCGCGAGCGCGGGGCCCACCCTGGCCCCGCGCTCGCGGCACGCCGGGGACGTGTCGCGGAGATGCGGGGCCGGCTGCATCCGTGGCACAGCCGGCGGCTGATGCGATGCCGGGTGTTGCACATCCGCCCGCATATGTGTATGGTTAGACACATCAGCAGGGATCACCCGGATCCCCGCACCCCATAGAAGGGACAGCCATCATGGCCAACGCAATCCTGATCACCCCCACCGGCGACGTCACCGAGGAGCAGGTCAACGGCCTGGAGGACTTCCAGCAGCACGTCGGCGGCTACGTGGAGGCCCTGTCCTCCGACGATGGCGACCACACCATCTGGCTCAACGAGGAGGGCAAGATCGCCGGCCTGCCGGTCAACTCCAAGGGTCACCGGATCGTCCACGAGCTGACCATCCTCGCCCCGGACGACGTCATCGTCGGCCCGGTGCTGATCACCGGCGACCTGGCCGACGACGGGGAGACCTACCTGCCCCCCACCAAGGCTCTGCGCGAGCGGCTCGGCCTCGACGACTGAGCCCCACGGGCGGGCGGGCCCCGCGGCCCGCCCGCCCCGGCCGCGCCGGGGCCACCCACGAATCCCACGCCCCTGTTGCGCTGCCACTCTTGCGCGTGTATGGTTATACACATCAGCAGGGGTCACCCGGACCCCCGCACCCCCGACGAAAGGGACTCCGATGACCAAGGCCACGATGATCCACCCCGACGGCTCCACCGCCGACGTCGAGCTCCACACCATCCCCGCCGACGTCGACCGCCTGCTGGGCGCCACCGCTGAGGTCTACAACCCCGGCGACTACGACGGCATGGACGGCGACTGGTCGCTCTGGGCCGACGCCCGCCACAGTTCCTCCCGCCCGTTCAACTCCACGGCCACCGAGATGATCCACGACGCCGGCTTCGACGCCCGCGAGATCATCACCGGCCCCGTCCTGGTGATCCGCTGATCCTCCCCCGCCCTCCCGCCACACCGGCGGGAGGGCGGGCAGGATGACCATCACGACCTCCACGCCCCCAGGAGACCCCATGCCCCTGAGCGCCCGCTCCCGCATCCTGATCACCCCCCACGGCTCCGAGGAGTCCTTCGAGGGCACCGTCGGCGGCCTGATCCGCCATGTCCGCCACGCCGACCCGTCCGCGATCACCGCGCTGGAGCAGTCCCTGCACCGCGCCTGCCGCCTCCCCGACACTGGCGACGTCCGCGAGGCGAGCCTGGAGCACAACGTCGCGGTCCTCACCGCGGCCGACCTCGAGCGTTTGGAGCCCGGGGCCACCATCACCATCCTGGACGCCTGATCCGCCCCGCACCGAAGGAGACCCCCTGATGCGCACCCGCCCCCTGATCCTGCTCCCCCTGGCCCTGGCCGGCCTCGCCCTCCAGGGGTGCACCGCCACACCTGCTCCTGCCCCGTCGACGAGCGCGAGCGCGGCCCCCACGGCAGCCGCGAGCAGCACCACGGCACCCACTGCGGCCGCCAGCTCGGCCACCCCCACGGCACGTCCCTCCAGCTCGGCCCCCGCCAAGCCCGTGGACGTGCAGATCCGCATCCAGTGGATCCCCCGCGACGGCACCACCACCACGGCAGCCCGCGGCGGCGTGAACCTCTTCGTGGGCGGCACCGGCGCGGACACCCACACCAAAGAGACCATCCCCGCCGAGCCCGCCGGCACCACCCCCTGACCCTGCGCACCCAGGCCAAGCCCGGTGAAAAGATCCAGGTGATCGCCAACGTCCCGCAGCTGCCCGCCGCCGGCGACCTGCACTGCGAGATCATCGCCGACGGCACCACCGCCCCCCTGGACGCCCAGACCGGCGACCCCAAGGGCATGCCCATGGTCCAGTGCGAGGCCACCGTCCCCGAGCCCACCAGCTGAGCATCCCGCGGACACCGCGACACGTCCCCGCAGCACCTCCACGACACCCGCAGCTGTCACGAGCACTGGCTGGCGTCTAGGAAGAACCGGGGACCAGCCCAGATCCCTACGACAGCTCAACCCAGGAGCCGTGAATGCCCCTGGGAGTCTGGCTCATCCCTGCGCGGGCGGAGCTTCCCGGTATTCGATCCGATTCAAGGCCGCCATCTGGGGCTCATCCCTGCGTGCACGGGGTCGCCCAGGTCCACGAGGGCGAGCGCAACACGTTCGTGGGCTCATCCCTGCGTGCGCGGGGCTTCCCTGTTCCACCCTCTAACGGGGGAGGGGTGCAAGGGCTCATCCCTGCGTGCGTGGGGCTTCCGCTTGGGCGAGCTGCATGATCTGGCTGACGTAGGGCTCATCCCTGCGTGCGCGGGGCTTCCACTACCTGGCTAGGTGTTGTGGGTCATGAGGTTCTTGGCACGAGGCCCGGGCTGAGATGAGACGAGCGGGCCCCGCCCGGCAGGATGGAAGTTCCTCAACAACCCACCTGCCAGAAGAGACCCGCTCATGACTCACGCTAACGCACCCCTGACCCCCACCGGCCGTCTCAGGATGGTCCACCGCCACCTGCACGACGGGATCCCACAGGCGCACGTGGCCGCCGAGTTCCGGGTGAGCCGGCCCACGGTGGCCACCTGGGTGGCCCGCTACCGCGCCCAGGGAGAAGCCGGCCTTCAGGACCTGCCCAGCCGGCCGCGCCGTTCACCTGCCCAGCTCGACCCCGAGGTGGTGGCTCAGATCCAGACCCTGCGTCGCAGGGAGAAGTGGTCGGCCCGCCGCATCCATCACCACCTCGTCTCTGAAGGCCACCGGGTGTGTCTTCGTACCGTGGGGAGGTGGATGCACCGGCTGGGCATCTCCCGGTTGCCAGACCTCGCGCCCACGGGTGAGGACCTGCGCCAACGACCGCAGAAGATCACCGCCCGCGGCCCGGGGCACATGGTGCACCTGGACGTGAAGAAGATCGGGCGCATCCCCGAGGGGGGCGGCTGGCGTGCTCACGGCCGGGACTCCGAGAACGCGCGAGCAGCCAAGCGCGGGCCTGGCCGACGGGTCGGCTACACCTACCTGCATTCGGCGATCGACGGGTTCACCCGCCTGGCGTACACCGAGGCGTTGGAGGATGAGCAGGCGGTGACCACGATCGGGTTCTTCTGCCGGGCGCGGGCGTTCTTCGCCGCCCACGGCATCCGGATCGACAGGGTGATCACGGACAACGGGAACAACTACCGGGCCGCGGAGTTCACCGCCAAGGTGGTCTCGCTCGGGGGCCGGCACCACCGGATCCGCCCCTACACCCCGCGCCATAACGGGAAGGTCGAACGCTACAACCGGCTGATGGTCGATGAGGTCCTCTACGCCCGCCCGTATACCTCAGAGCAAGCTCGGCGTGAGGCCCTGGCCGTGTGGGTGAACCACTACAACTACCATCGGCCTCATACCTCCTGCGGGAACGCCCCGCCGGCCTCGTTGGCCCCGGCCCGAGTCAACAACGTCATGACCTCCTACAGCTAGAGCCAACGCTGACGGCGGAAGACGGCGTACAGGCCCGCGGAGATGATGACCATTGCCAGAATCGATAGCGGGTAGCCAAAATCCCAGGTAAGTTCCGGAATTGACTCAAAATTCATCCCGTATATCGCTCCGACAAGGCTCGGAGTGAATAGGATGGCGGCCCACCCTGAAATGCGCTTCATGTCCTCGTTCTGTTTCTGGGCCACTAGGGCCAAGTAAACCGTAACGAGCTGTGTCAGCCGTGCGTGGATGCCGGACACTCTGGACAGAAGGTCATCTGCGTCCTCGGCGAAGGCCGCAGCATCGGCTGACCAGTCTGAGTTCTTCGACGCCCCTGGCGCGGGGATTCGATCGATGAACCGGCACAGGGAAGCAAGAGAGGAGCGGACCTTGCTGGCATCGGAGCCGAGCCGATAAACGCTCTCGATGTCCTTCTCGAATTCCCCGAAAATACTCGACTCGCAGTCCGCAGTGCCGTCCTCCAGGGAAAGTGCGGCAGAGTCATAGGAATCGATCGCGGCCTCGACGATGAGCGTTAGCGTCAGTTCCGCCTCATCTGCGGCAAAGTATCGCCCTGAGTTGTCTTCCGCCGGATGCCAGGCGGTCCCGATTCCGTCGACATCTTCAAAGACCACCAGCCAGTCGTCATGAAAGACAATGTGTAGTGATTCTATTCGTAGATCTTCTTGCCCTGCTTTTGCGATCCGGTTTATTCGCAGAAGGAAGGAGGGGCCGAATACATCCAGGCGAGGGCGACCGGCTCCTTCACGCAGGATTTCTCGCATGTTCTCCGGGAACTCGAATTCAGTTCCAAGTTGGTCAACCGTGTGCTCGCGCCCACATTGGCAGTCGACGACCTCGCCTCGATCCGTGATCAATGATCGGAGATCCGCAATCGGCTGCTGTTGCTTTGGTCGGACCTGCGGTCGCATCGCGTGTGCGGTGCCACCGGAGCATCCAAGGTGTTCAGTCATCCGGCGAGTGTAGTGGCGCAGAGGGGAGATGCGAGAGCCAGAGCCGCTCACGATGCCGGCCAGGACGCTGTAGCGCGCTGGGTCTCCTTCCCGAGTCTCACGAAGGAGGGCGCTTGACCCCTGATCTTGGACACGCTGATTCCAGCACGATGCTGGGGAAGCGAGAATCCAAGGGATGGCTAGGAAGAACTACACGGACGAGTTCCGGCAGCGCGCGGTGGACTTGTATGAGTCCACGCCGGGTTCGACGCTCAAGGGCATCGCCGGGGATCTCGGGATCTCTCGGGGTGCGCTGAAAGAGTGGGTCGACAAGTTCGGCTCCGGGGTCACGGTTGCCGCTGCGTCGCCGCCGGGGGCGACGGGGCGACCGGAGTCGCAGGCGGCGAAGGTCCTCCGGTTGGAGGCCGACCTCGCGGCCTTGCAGGCCGAGGCCCGCAAGCTCGAGACGGAGCGGGACATCCTCCGTCAGGCGGCGAAGTATTTCGCCGGGGAGACGAACTGGTGAACCGCTTCCAGTTTGTTGAGGATCACAAGGACGCCTACGGCGTGAAGCGGTTGTGTGAGGTCGTCGAGGTCGCCCGCTCGTCGTTCTACGCCTGGCTGGACTCCGCCGGGCGGCGAGCCGCGAAGGCGACAGACGACGCGGTGTTGGCGGCGCGGATCCGGGTGCTGCAAGACCCCGCTCAGGGTGGCGACCGCGCCTACGGGGCGCCCAGGATCACCGCCGACCTCAACGACGGTGTGCCCGTGGCGGAGCGGGTGAATCACAAGCGCGTCGCGCGGGTAATGCGTGAGCACCGTCTCGCGGGGATCCGGTTGCGACGACGGGTGAAGACCACGATCCCGGACCAGTCCGCCAGGCGCTTCCCCGACCTGATCGGACGGGACTTCTCCGTCGGCGACCCCGGCCGCCGCTACGTGGGCGACATCACCTACCTGCCTATCGCCGACGGCACGAACCTCTACCTCGCGTCCTGCATCGATCTCGGCTCCCGGAAGCTCGCGGGCTGGCAAGTCGCCGACCACATGCGCACCGAACTCGTCGAAGACGCCCTCCGTGCCGCGCACCACGACCGCGGGTCGCTGGTCGGCGCGATCTTCCACTCCGACCACGGCAGCGTCTACACCTCGAAGGCCTACGCCGCGCTCTGCGAGCAGCTGGGCGTGACCCAGTCCACGGGCGCGGTCGGCACGAGTGCCGACAACTCACTCGCGGAAAGCTTCAACGCCACGCTCAAGCGCGAACTCCTCGCCGGCCGGTCAGCGTTCCCGGACCAGGCCACCGCCTACCGGGCCGTGTTCCGGTGGGCGAACCGCTACAACACTCGCCGGCGCCACTCCGCGATCGGCAACATCAGCCCGAACGCCTACGAAGCCGCACGCTCCGCTACGCTTGCGGAAGCGGCATAACCGAACCGACACCGTGTCCACGATCAAGGGCCAAGGCCCGACGGGTCCTCGACCGCGGTGGACAAGGTGATGGTGCTGTACGACGGGGCGAAAACGTCCGCCAAGATGACACGGGATCCTGCGCTGGTCGAGCTGGCCGCCGACATGGCCTGCGAAGTTGTTCATGGGCACGGTTCGACTCGCAGGCCGATAGCTCGGAAGGGATGAGCCCTGTTGACACCTGGCGACGACGATTCCGGACCATGATGCGTCCGGAAGCACGTGAGGTGGCGCACGAAGCCGACGAGGTCGTCCCGACGCGCCTGTGCGCGCGAGTTCCGCAGGTGGCCCGGGGAAAGGGTTGCGGCACAGACAACGCGGAAGACGGGGTGTGCGTACCACGCTGCGTCGGTGGGAAACCGCGGGTTGCCGGTGCAGAACCAGGTGCTGCATGAGCATGGAACCGTGGGTTCCTTTTCAAGTCCGAGTGATATCTACAAGAAAAAACGAGGAGACAAGAAAATGATGACGAAGAACACTTCCACCACGGGGATCGAGCAGATGGGGAATTCGGTACTGCGCTATTCCCTGGTGACGAACCTCGTCTGGATCGGTTCCCTGAAATTCCAGGACTACGAGATGGAGAACATCAGGCCCCTGGTCACCTCCAGCCCCTTGTTCTCCGGGGTGCTCAAGAAGCTGGGGGAGAAGAAGACAGCGCAGCTGATCGGGGTGGCCGAGATCGGTATGGGAGCTCTCATCGCCGCCAAGCCCCTCGCCCCGCGCGCTTCGGCCCTGGGCAGCCTCGGGGCGGTAGGGATGTTCGTCACCACGCTCAGTTTCATGGCCACGACCCCGGGAGTGCAGCAGGAGAACCACGGGAAAACCAAGTTGTCCATGGTGGGGCAGTTCCTGCTCAAGGACACCGTGCTTCTGGGGGCATCCATCCTCACGGCTGCCGAGTCGCTGCAGCACGCCCGCCGCCGGTAGCCCGGAAACGACCGTTGCCGTGACCCGGAACGAGCCGGGACGGGAACTGCTGGTGCGGTACCCCGTCCCGGCCCATGTTCTCTGCCCCGGTGACCTGGGGGCCGGTTGGTCAGCGCGCCGGCGGCGGCGAAGCCCTGGAGCCGGCGCGCTGAGGGTTCAGCCGGTGGGCGGCCACTCAGTCGGAGGAAATCAGTTTCATGGAGATCGAGTTGATGCAGAACCGCTGATCGGTGGGGGTCTGGAAACCTTCACCTTCGAAGAGGTGCCCCAGGTGGGAGTCGCATCGGGAACAGCGCACTTCGATGCGCTCCATCCCCAAGGACCGATCACGTAGGTAACGCACCCTGTCCTCGGCCAGGGGAGCCCAGAACGAGGGCCACCCGCAGTGCGAGTCGAACTTATCAGTGCTGGTGAACAGCTCTTGGCCACGCGCCCGGCACTGATAGACACCGGTGGTGTGCGCGTCGTAGTACTGGCCCGTGTACGGCCTCTCGGTGCCCGCCTTCCGGAGTACCTGGAACTCCTGCGGCGTCAGTTCCTCACGCCACTGCTCCTCACTCTTGTGCACCTCGGGCCGGTAGTTGTCGTATCCAGTGTTCATGACGGCTTCAACGGTCCCCGGCCCCTGCGTGTCAGGGTGAGTTGAGTCCAGTGGTTCACAGCAAGTCCGCCTGACGCAGGGCGAGATTCAGGATCGATCACCATGAGTAGTTCCACGTTCGCCCCGCCGTTGTCCGCGATCGCCGATGATGGACAGATGAGTGACGCTCACCCTCGTGCTGGTGGCCCGGCTCGGCGCCGGAGCTTCACCCCGGAGCAGAAGCTGGCGCATCTGGCCGCCTACGAACAGGCCTGCCAGGAGCAGCAGGGTGGGGCCTACCTTCGCCGGGAGGGCCTGTACTCCTCGCTGATCAGCGAATGGCGCCGGATGCGCGATGCTGGCGTGCTCGAAGGCAAGGCGGCCGATGAAGCCGTTGGCCGGCCGAGTGCGGAGCAGGCCGAAATCGCCCGGTTGCGCCGCCAGCTGGCCGCCTCCCAGCAGAAGCTGGCCACCACCGAGACCGCCCTGGACATCATGGGAAAAGCACACGCGCTCTTGGAGCAGATTTCCGAGAGCGCGGACACCGAGCAGCCGCGCAAGAAGCGCTGATGGGCGCCTACACCGAGCTCACCGCCGCAGGCGTGACCACCCGGGACGCAGCGGGACTGACCGGGGTGTCGCGGGCCACCGCCACCCGCCGGCGGGCCCGGACAGCACCGGGACCTCGGACCGCGGTGGAGCCGGCCAACCGGCTCAGTCGCGTTGAGCGGGAACGGGTGCTGGAGGTGCTCAACAGTGACGAATTCGTCGACCAGCCCCCGGCCCAGGTCTACGCCACGCTGCTGGAGCGCGGGGTGTACCTGTGCTCGATCGCCACCATGTACCGCATCCTCGCAGCCGCCGCGCAGGTGAAGGAACGCCGGCGCCAGGCCCGTCACCCGGCCCGAGCGATCCCTGAGCTGATGGCCGACGGATCCGGTCAGGTCTACACCTGGGACATCACCAAGTTGCCCGGCCCGGCCAAGGGCGTCTACTACGACGCCTACGTGATGCTCGACGTCTACTCCCGCTACATCGTCGGCGCCCACGTCCACGCCCGAGAGTCCGGGCCTCTGGCCGAGGAGATGATGAAGGAGATCTTCGGGGTTCACGGTGTGCCCACCGTGGTGCACGCCGACCGCGGCACCTCGATGACCTCCAAACCTGTGGCCGCGCTGCTGGCCGACCTCGGCGTCACCCGTTCCCACTCCAGACCCAGCGTGAGCAATGACAACCCGTATTCCGAGGCGTGGTTCAAGACCTTGAAGTACGCCCCGGTCTTCCCGGACCGCTTCGGCTCTCTGGCCGACGCCCGGGCGTTCATGGCCGGTTTCGTCGAGACCTACAACCACGGACACCGTCACACCGGGATCGGGCTGCACACCCCCGCCGACGTCCACTACGGCCACGCCGCGACCGTGAGTCAGCAGCGCTCAGCGGCCCTGGCCGCGGCCCGCGCTACTCACCCCGAGCGCTTCTCCACCACCGCTGACCCGAAAATCCTCGCGCTACCCACCCACGCTTGGATCAACCAACCAACCGCCGCCGAACCGGTAGCCGCCTGACACCCACTGGCCTCAAACACCTTGAAAAATTCCGGAGTGCGATAGAGCCGGGGCACGAAGGTGAGGACAAGCACAGTGCTCCGTACCGCGAGTGGGACAAGGCTCATTATGGGCTCCTGTGCGGTCGGTGAAAATTGCGTTTTAGCCCGACTTGTCGAGTGGACCCAGGTACGCCACCAGCACATGGAGTAGGGGGACTGCTGAAGGTTCGGTTGACACTTCGGGTGTGGTGGTTCAGGCCGCTTTCGTCGGCCAGTAGATGGTCTCAAACTCGACCGGTGTCGTCTTTCCAAGGGCGCGCTGCCGGCGTCGGCGGTGGTAGGTCCGTTCGATCCAGGTGACGATCGCCAGCCGCAGCTCAGCGCGGCTGCTCCACCGGCGGCTGTTCAGGACGTTCTTCTGCAGGAGGGCGAAGAAGGACTCCATCGCGGCGTTGTCCGCGCTGGAGGCCACCCGTCCCATCGACCCGACCAGTCCGGCCCGGTGCAAGGCGGTGACGTAGGGCCGAGCACGGAACTGGCTGCCCCTATCGGCGTGCACCACGCAGCCGGTGACCTCGCCCGGGCCGCGGCGGGCGACGGCCATCTCGAGGGCGTCAACCGCGAGGGCGGCCGGCATCCGGTCGTCGATCGAGTAGCCGACGATCCGGCGCGACCACACGTCCTTGACCGCGCACAGGTACAGCTTCCCCTCGGCGGTGGCGTGCTCGGTGATGTCGGTCAGCCACAACCGGTTCGGGCCTGTCGCGGTGAAGTCCCGCTCGACGAGGTCGTCGTGCACGGGCGGGCCCGGCTTCTTCCACCGGCCACGAGTGCGGGCGTGGGCGGAGACGATCTGTGCTTGGGAGCAGATCTTCCATACCCGCCGCTCCGAGATCTCGTGCCCGGCCGCGGCGAGCTCGTCGGCGATGAACCGGTACCCGAACCCAGGGTCGTCACGGTGGACCTCGAACGCGGCGTTCATCGCGTAGGCGTCGACCAGGTCCCGCTCGCTGACCGGGTCGGCGCACCAGGCATAGAACGCCTGGGTCGAGAACTTCAGCACCCGGCAGGTCACCGTCACGGGGATCCCGTCGACGGCAAGGTCACGGACCAGCGGGTAGGTCATTTTGGGCTCTGACCCAGCCTCAAGTTCGCCTGCGACAGGTACGCCGCGGCGCGGCGCAGGACCTCGTTCTCCTGCTCCAGCAAGCGGATCTTCTTCCGCGCCTCGCGCAGCTCCTCGTTCTCGGCCTTGGTCACGCCGGGACGGTGGCCGTCCTCGACATCGGCCTGATGGAGCCAGTTGCGTAGGCAGGACTCGGAGATCCCGAAGTCCTTGGCGAGCTGAGCGATCGGGGCCTCGCCACGACGGGCGACCGCGACCACGTCGTCACGGAACTCCTTGGGGTGTGCTGCAGGCATGTCGACATCCTTCCAGCGGGGACCTCATGTCCCCACAGATCAGGTGTCAACCGAACCTTCAGCAGTCCCCTCCACAGGCGCCATTTTCTAGCACCGCGTGTGCAGAGTCTGTCCCCCGAAGTCGGGGGACGTCAGCGACGACAGCCCTGCGAGGGCTCAGACAGATGCACTGCCAGCGAGCATCCATCGGCAGGCCCAGCCGGCCCACGGTGCCAGGGATACTGGTCCAGCAGCACGGGCTCCCCATGCGATGGATCCCGATCATGCGACTAGGCGAGAGGACGCAGAGATGGGATACGCAGCGCGCCGCAAGCGCGAACAGCGGGCTCTCCGCCGGGAGGCTAGGAACCTTGGCACGGGACTGGAGCTTCTCGTCGCGCCTTCGCCGACGAGCGGCCCGGGTGCAAAGTTTCTCGACCGAGATCTCAGCTTGATCAGAGCGGGTCTGCTGTACGCCGACAGGGTCGAACTGCTGTCGCCTTCTGCCCTGATGTTGAGTGGCGTCGCCTCCATCTCCGACCCGACCGCCATGATCGCGCTCCTGAACCAGCTCGACGCGGATACCTTGGCCCACCTAGTCTCAGGGGTGATCCAGCGAAGTTCCAAGCGGTCTTGCTCCAGTTGCAGGCAACCATGAGGCTCTCCAGGGAACAGAGGCGCAGCCTTACAGCTGCGCAGCGTTCCGCGCTGGATGAAGTGCACGCGCGTCTCGAGCAAGCCGTAAGCCAGCCAACGACGAGGGCGAAGCTGGAGTCAATGCTCGAAGAGGCCGGCGCGCCGGAGCTAGTCGAGGCCCTAGACGCCGGGGTTTTGCGCGTGAGGACAGACATCGGGGCCGCAGACCCGGAGGCGATGTTCGCAAGCTACCTCGAGGCTTTGCGCGCGGCGCTGGTGTCTCCCACGACAAATCTCCTCGTCGACGACCAGGTGGCCTCCGTGGCCCGGGCGCTGATTGAGAGCGGGCAGGTCTCGCCGAACCAGCTCGCCGTGGCGCGAGCCTCGCGCGCCCGTTCGGGTGCGGGACTGATCAGTCACCTGCCAGCATTCCTGGGCGCGGATGTCACCTCGGTGCTGTCAGCCCGCGCAGAGCTCGAGGCGCCACTGGGCCGATACCGGTCTGCGGTGAGCGAACTGACAGAACGCATGAAGCTGGGTCCTTTCGACGAGGGGCATGGGGACGAAATTGCCGACTTTTGGCGCGACGAAGTCCGTCCGACCGTTGACTCCCTCCGCGCAGACCTGAGCGTCTCCAGGCTCACTCGGGATGCAGCGCTGAACGTCGCCTCAGACACCAAGGCCCTATTCAGCGGCGGAGCGGTCTTCTTCGGTCTCGACTGGGTTGCTGAGGCGCCCACTATGGCTGCCGCGGCGGCCGGCACTGTCGCAACCACGGTGAAGGTCGCAGCTGACGCCTACAAGGGGCGTCAGCAACGCCGTGAGGATGCTAAGAGCCACGGGATGTTCTATCTGCTCGAACTCGACCGCCGACTCCAGCATCGGGAGTAGCGATGGTCTCCGAGCAGGACTCTTCGCGTCCCGCCGACCGCTCGATGCCCGCGCGTCTACGAATCAAGGCCCCATCGCATGGGCGATGGGGCCCAACGCGCGATTGCTGGGCGATCGCCTGCGACCGCAGGCACCGGCACCCGTCGTCCTTAGCTAGGGCCTAGGGCGTGTCTCCGGGTGGGGAGGGGCTGCAGCCTAGCTGTTGTGGGTCATGAGGTTCTTGGCACGAGGCCCGGGCTGAGATGAGACGAGCGGGCCCCGCCCGGCAGGATGGAAGTTCCTCAACAACCCACCTGCCCGAAAAGACCCACTCATGACTCACGCTAACGCACCCCTGACCCCCACCGGCCGTCTCAGGATGGTCCACCGCCACCTGCACGACGGGATCCCACAGGCGCACGTGGCCGCCGAGTTCCGGGTGAGCCGGCCCACGGTGGCCACCTGGGTGGCCCGCTACCGCGCCCAGGGAGAAGCCGGCCTTCAGGACCTGCCCAGCCGGCCGCGCCGTTCACCTGCCCAGCTCGACCCCGAGGTGGTGGCTCAGATCCAGACCCTGCGTCGCAGGGAGAAGTGGTCGGCCCGCCGCATCCATCACCACCTCGTCTCTGAAGGCCACCGGGTGTGTCTTCGTACCGTGGGGAGGTGGATGCACCGGCTGGGCATCTCCCGGTTGCCAGACCTCGCGCCCACGGGTGAGGACCTGCGCCAACGACCGCAGAAGATCACCGCCCGCGGCCCGGGGCACATGGTGCACCTGGACGTGAAGAAGATCGGGCGCATCCCCGAGGGGGGCGGCTGGCGTGCTCACGGCCGGGACTCCGAGAACGCGCGAGCAGCCAAGCGCGGGCCTGGCCGACGGGTCGGCTACACCTACCTGCATTCGGCGATCGACGGGTTCACCCGCCTGGCGTACACCGAGGCGTTGGAGGATGAGCAGGCGGTGACCACGATCGGGTTCTTCTGCCGGGCGCGGGCGTTCTTCGCCGCCCACGGCATCCGGATCGACAGGGTGATCACGGACAACGGGAACAACTACCGGGCCGCGGAGTTCACCGCCAAGGTGGTCTCGCTCGGGGGCCGGCACCACCGGATCCGCCCCTACACCCCGCGCCATAACGGGAAGGTCGAACGCTACAACCGGCTGATGGTCGATGAGGTCCTCTACGCCCGCCCGTATACCTCAGAGCAAGCTCGGCGTGAGGCCCTGGCCGTGTGGGTGAACCACTACAACTACCATCGGCCTCATACCTCCTGCGGGAACGCCCCGCCGGCCTCGTTGGCCCCGGCCCGAGTCAACAACGTCATGACCTCCTACAGCTAGGGCGGATGCTCCGCGCTCTGCGCTTTCCCCTTCGGTTGAGGGGGTTGGGATGACCAGCCAGTTGCCCGGCTGGACATGCCCACACCCTGGGGTGCGGGCTTGACGCTTCCACGCCCCTGCCCCGCGGCCCCGCCAGATGGCGGGCCCGAGACAGCAGCTCCACGTCCGTTTCGACTCTCCCGACGGCCTCGGGCGAGCCCGACCCCTGCTCCACGCTCCTCCTGCACAGCCCACGCCCGGATGTTGATCGCGGCGTTCACGTCGCGGTCGATCACCAGGTGGCAGGCCTCGCACTCGAAGGTCCGCTCGGCCAGGGACAGCGTGGATTTGACTGTCCCGCAGCGCGAGCACGCCTTCGAGGAGGGCGCGAATCGGTCGATCATCTTCACCTGGGACCCTGCCCAGGAGGTCTTGTAGTCCAGCTGCCGGCGCAGCATCCCCAGCCCGGCATCCAGGATCGCCCGGTTCAACCCGGACTTGGCAGCCACGTTCCTACCCGGCGCCTCGAGCGTCCCGCGGGCCGAACGGGTCATCCCCGCCACGTTCAGGTCCTCCAGGGCGACCACCGCGAAGTCCGTCGCCAGTCTCGTGGACACCTGATGCAGCAGCCCCGCCCGACGTAGGGCGATCCCGTGCTGGAGTGCCGCGATCTGCCGGCGCACGCGCTCGCGGCGGTTCGAGCCGGGCTGGGTGCGGGCGTAGGCGCGCTGGAGGCGGGTCAGGCGGGCGGCCTGGCGGGCACCGGGGCGGCCGTTGTCGATGACCTCGCCGGTGGAGAGGGCGGCCAGGTGCTTGACGCCCAGGTCCACGCCGACGGCGCCGTTGGCGCGCTGGCGACGGCTGGGCCCGGTCCGGATGGGGGTGGGATCGGCAACGAGGATCGAGGCGTACCACCGTCCGCCGGCCTGGGAGATGGTCATGGACCGGATCTGGGCGCCGCGGCGGCAGGCGCGGACCAGGCGGCTGGTCTTGTCGTAGGTGCGGATGGTCCCCAGGGAGGCCAGGCGCAGGTGCCGGTGGTCGGTGATCACCCCGCGGCGGGGCTCGCCGCGCTTGTAGGGGTGCCCGCGGCGCCGATGACCTCGGGGGCGGGGATGGTGAAGCTGTCCCGGGACCGGCCCTTCTTCTTGAACCGCGGCAGGCCGACGCGCGCACCGGCGCGCGCGCCGGAGGCGGAGGCCATCCAGTTCTCGGTGGCCTTCGCGGCGTTCTGGAGACCGGAGACCAGGACGCGGCGGGGCACGGTGTGCATCCAGGGCTCGGCGTATCGCTCGTCGGTCCATGCTTCGGCCGGGTCGGCACCGGCGGCGATCGCGGCGGCAGCCTCACGGTGGCGGCGGATCAGCGGGGTCAGGTGGGCCGTGGAGTACGACTGGTAGCTGGCCACGCGGAGGGTGGGGTCGGCGGCGCGCTCGGCCTTCATGCGCGCGGCCAGCTCGGGGCCGGCCAGCCCGCTCTCGGCCAGCTCGGTGCGACGGGCGGCACCGGCGGCCAGGGCGGCCCGGTTGTGGGCGATGAGCATGTTGTAGGCCACGCGCGCGGCGCCGACGTACTGGGCCAGCAGGGTGGCCTGGGCGGGGTTGGGGTCCAGGCGGTGCTTGAACGCGCGCAGCCTCGGGGCCAGGTCGGTACCCGTGGTAGTCGTCATCGCTCACACCTCCTCCTGCGCCAGCATCGTCCATCCGTTCAAGGGCATGGTCACCCACCCCCAGACACGTTACGGCCTCGCTCACCCAGCCGGGCAGGAGGCCAACACCCTGCGCATCGCCGCGCGCTCGCGCTCGGTGACGCTCAGCCCCCACTTGGCCTTCACCACCACCTGGTGCTCCACGAGCTCACATCGGCCCGCAACGGTGTCCGGCAGCCAGTCCGCCGCGGTCGCATCCGACTTCGAGGTGTTCGCCGGCCCATCCACGGCCAGCAGATTCGCCGGGTCGTTGGCGAACGCCCTGCGCTGGGACTCGTCCCACGCCCACGCCCCGGAGGCCCAGGCATCGGCAAGGGAGACCGTGTGGTCGATATGCACGGCCTGGGAGTCCTGGGAGGAGAAGGGGATCGTAGCGCCGCTGTAGGGGTCCACGAGCTGGCCGGAGAGCACCTTGCACCCCTGCGTGCCGGGCTTGATCTGCACCTGTGTCAGGTCGCGCCGCAGCACGTCGTTGCGAGTGTCACAGCCGTTGCGGTCCACGTCCGCCCAGCGCTGGCCGAACGCGTCTCGCGTGTAGGCGCTGGCCGGTGCCGCGGAGGTCAGGGCCAGCTGCTCGAGCTGGCCCCCGACCGGGCCGGCCGCCGGCGTCGGGGACGTGTCGCCGAGTGAGGGCAGCTCCACTCCGCTGGGCAGCGCCACCTTGGGAAGCTTCACCTCTGGCACCTGGACCCCCTGCACATATCCACCCCCGACGGCGCCAGCCACACCCAGAGCAGCCACCACGGCGACGACGCCCGAGACCCATCGACGCACGCTCACGAGCCCGCCCCCTCACGCTCCTGCGGAGTGGGCACAGCCTCGATCACGGCGTGCAGCCCATGGCTCACCCGCAGCCGGCGCGCGGCCTCGGCGGTGGCCGCCCGGTGCAGCTCCACGGGAATCACCTCGATGCCATCACCCATGTCCGGCTCCTCCATCTCCGGCAACCACCTGTAGAAGGAACCGCGGGAAGCGTAGGTCAACATCAGCGCGGCACCGGCCTGCTCATGCACACGCAAGGTCTCGGCGATCAGCTCCTCCACGAGGCGCTCGCGGTAGTCCTCCAGGCGGGTCATGGCCGAGTCGATCCAGGACCAGTCCCGCGGCGGGTTCTTGCCGAACTCCCAGCGGGTGATGCTCTTCTCCGCGACACCCAGGGTGTCGGCGAGGGCGTCGCGGGACAGACCGAGGGCCTCTCGGCGGCACTTCAGCTCGATAGCGTTCATGGCTCAGCCCTCCGCCTTCTGGTCGGCCGGCTCGTCCTGGTCGGTCACGCCGTACTCCTGACGCAGGGCCTCCTCCTCGAGGCGCAGGCGGGTGATGGCCTTCATCAGGGGCTCGCGACGGGTGTGCAGCTCGTTGTTGGCGGCGTCCTCCCAGCTGTCCAGGGTCCAGCCGGCGCCCTGGATCTTGCTGACCATGACGGCGTCGGGGGCGCGCAGGTCGTTCTTGATGCGAGTCCAGGTGGAGGGCGAGGTGAAGCCGGCTTGCCGAGCCATCTCGTTGACGGAGTAGTAGAAGGTGGTCATGGGGGTGCTCTCTCAATCTGGAGGCGACAGAATCACCTCACGTAGGTCTAGCGATACACGTCAAACCATACGCGTCATTCCATATACCCGCAACCTTTATCCACAACCCTCCCCCCGTCACCACTGCCCCTGCTACGGTTTGCACAGGTCGAGCGTGAGCCCATCCCGTAGGGCCTGCGACTTAGAAGCCCTCCTGGCCATCCCCCCTCCGCGCCGGGAGGGCTTCGCTCTGCCTGGCGCCCAGAAGGGACATCACGGCCGCGCGACGGCCTTATCCACGGTGAAGGACACCCGCGGATCGGAGGAGCCATGAGCATCGAGGTCGAGCACCTGGAGGCCGCCCTGGCCGAGGCCGTCGAGGTGGTGGTCGACAGCGAGCGCGCGCATGCGAGCACCGCAGCCTGCCATTGGTGGCACTGCTGCCAGGTGCTGCGGCGGTTCATCGACACCCCGGACGCCTTCCCGCCGGCGGCGCCGATCGCCTAGACTGGACCCCAGAAGCGCCCCGCTTTCCCGTTGATCTGACAGTCGCAGGAACCTCGCGGGGCGCTTTCGCGCGTCCAGAGCTTGTTGCCCTCCAACTGCCAGCCCACCTAGTATGTTGACGTCAGATCAACGTAAGGGTGGAGGTGTCCCTGATGATCCAGGTGTCCTGGCAAGGGCGGATGACCACGTCCCTGCCGACCACAGATTCCGAGGTGGCCCGCTGGGTCGCCCACCACCGCCCCGAGATGGTGCGCGCCCAGACCGCCGACGGCACCGCCTACCGGCCCGACGCCGCCCAGGTCCTCGCGTTCATGCAGGCCCAGGCCCACCTGGCCCAGATGCTGCGCTTCCAGTACGCCGCCGCCCACGGGCTGGTGCCCGCGCACGCAGGCGCCGTGCTGACCGCGGCCTAGGGCGTGTTGCTAAAGGGTCCCAAGGGGTCGATGCCTCAGTCTTGAGGGATGTCGCGTGACGTGATCTCAGACGAGGTCTGGGCCGTGATCGGCCCACTGCTCCCGGAAGCGAAGACCACCGGGCGCCCGCCCGTGGATCGGCGCACGGTCGTGGAGGCCACCGCTTGGCGGTTCCGCACCGGGGCGCCGTGGCGGGATCTGCCCGAGAGGTTCGGGAACTGGAACACGATCTACAAGAACTTCAACCGGTGGGCTGCCCAGGGCGTGTGGGAGCAGGTGCTGGAGAAGACCCAGTCCATGGCGCAGGCGGCCGGGGAACTGGACTGGGTCGCCTCAATCGATTCCACGATCGTGCGCGTCCATCAGCACGGTGCGACCCTGCCCCGCACCACAGGGGGCCTGGATGAACTACAAGAAATCAGGGGACGAGCCGGCTGATCATGCGATCGGACGTTCCCGTGGTGGCCTGACGACGAAGAATCATCTGGTCTGTGACGGCAAGGGACGGGCTCTGGCGTTCGTGGTGACCGGCGGCCAGGTCGCGGACACCTCGATGCTGACCACCACGCTGGAGCAGATCAGCGTTGCCGGGGCCCGTGGCCGGCCCAGGACACGCCCGCAGAGGCTGATCGCGGACAAGGGCTACCCCTCGAAGGCGAACCGGGCTTGGCTGCGCCGGCATGGCATCGCGGCCACGATCCCCGAGCGGGCCGACCAGATCGCGCACCGGCGCAGACGCCCGGGCCGGCCGATCGACTTCACCGAAGACCAGCGCCAGCGCTACCGGGGCCGCAATGTCGTGGAGCGCTGCTTCAACCGGCTCAAGCAGTGGCGAGGGATCGCGATGCGCTCGGACAAGTACGCCCGGAACTATCACGCCGGGCTCAGTCTCGCCGCGACGCTCCACTGGCTAGCGACCATCCTTTAGCAACACGCCCTAATCGCGCACGAACCGCCTGGTGATCGGCGTCAAGAGGCATCCCAAGGTCTGGAAAACGATAGACTCGGCTACGTGTCTGAAGCTTCGCGCCTCCCCGCTGAGCAGCGGGCGCGTGTCTTGATCGACTCCCAACTCGCTGCGGCGGGTTGGGTGGTGCAAGACGGCAAGATGAAGAACCTGTTCGCGGGTGACGGCATCGCGATCCGCGAGGCGGTAATGGCGCCCGGTCATGGTCGCGCGGACTACTTGCTGTACGTCGACAAGAGAGTCGTCGGGGTGATCGAAGCCAAGCCCGTAGGCACACCGCTGTCGGGCGTGGAGTGGCAGTCCGCCATGTACGCTGCGGGACTTCCTGAAGCGCACCGGAAACGTGCAGACCTCCGGGATGATCGGCTCCCCTTCGTATTCGAGGCATCAGGGACCGAAACACACTTCACCAACGGCTTCGATCCCGATCCGAGATCCCGCCAGATCTTCAATTTCCCCACGCCCTCCACGCTCGCGCGGATCATCCGCGAGGCCGGTACGAACCCGGAGCACCCGACGTGGCGAGCCAAGGTTCGCGTGCTGCCGCGCCTGTACGAGGCCCCGCTGCGCCCGGCTCAAATCACCGCAGTCCACGGTACAGAGCGTTCACTTGCCGAGCAGCAGTTCGACCGATCGCTGATCCAGATGGCTACCGGCGCCGGCAAGACTTACACCGCCGTCACCCTTGCCTATCGCCTGCTGACATACGGTGGGTTCTCCAAAATTCTGTTCCTGGTCGACCGCAACAACCTCGCCGATCAGACCCTCGCAGAATTCCAGAACTACACCGCTCCGGGTGACGGTCGCCGGTTCTCTGAGGTATACGCGGTCGACAAGCTGACTGGTGCCGGCATGCTCGCCTCCTCCAACGTCGTGATCTCGACGATCCAGCGCGTGTTCAAGGTGCTGAACGGCCACGACGTCCCCGGGGCCGACGACCCGCAGCTGGACGACTATGTCCCCGTTGCCCCGGTCAGCGTGAACTACGCGCCGGACATGCCTCCAGAGACGTTCGATCTGGTGATCGTGGACGAGGCTCATCGCTCCATCTACGGGGTGTGGCGCGGCGTGCTGGAGTACTTCGACGCGCACGTCGTCGGGTTGACCGCGACACCGGGCAAGCAGACGTTCGCGTTCTTCCGCCAGAACCTTGTCTCGTCGTACACGTACCAGGAGTCGGTATCTGACGGGGTGAACGTCGATTTCGACATCTACCGGATCAAGACGAGAGTTACCGAGCAAGGTGACCGCATCGAGGCGGGTACGCTCGTGCCGAAGATCGACAAGCGCACCCGAGTCCAGCGCATTGAGCAGATCGACGAGGACGTCGACTACACCGCCCGTCAGCTCGACCGGGCGGTGACCAACCCGAACCAGATCCGCATGATCCTTCAGACGTTCCGCGACCGGCTGTTCACCGAGATCTTCCCCGGCCGCCATGCGGTGCCCAAGACCCTGATTTTCGCCAAGGACGACGCGCACGCCGAGCAGATCGTCACCACCGTGCGGGAGGTGTTCGGCAAGGGCAATGACTTCGCTGCGAAGATTACCTACAACGCGCGCGACCCCAAGGGCCAGCTGCAGGCGTTCCGCACTTCGGCCAAGCTACGAATCGCCGTGACCGTGGACATGATCGCGACCGGCACCGACGTGAAGCCGCTGGAGTGCGTGTTCTTCATGCGGGACGTGAAGACAGCCCAGTACTTCGAGCAGATGAAGGGCCGCGGTGCCCGCACCATTGCACCGGCCGACTTCCAAGCCGTCACCCCGGACACCGCGGCCAAGACCAAGACCCGGTTCGTTATCGTGGACGCGGTCGGGGTCACCGAGCATGACTTCGTCGAACCACCGCTCAACCGCGAGAAGTCTGTCTCGCTCGAGCAACTGCTTACGAAGACGGCGAACCTGACCATCACCGAGGACGAGGTCGCCACCCTTGCTTCCCGGCTGTCGGCGCTCGAGCTCCAACTGACGCTCGAGGAACGGGAGGAGCTCGACAAGGTCGCAGGTCAGCCGCTCAAGCAGGTGGTGCGCGCCCTGGTCGAGGCCGTCGATCCTGACACCCAGGCAGAGGCAATCGCAGCCGACCCCAGCGCGCGCCCCGCCGACATCGTCGAGCACCTCATCGAAGAGGCGATCGAACCATTGGCGGCGAATCCGGAGCTGCGGACCCGAATCCTGGAACTGCGCCGCACCCACGACCAGATCATCGACGAGATCAACCCCGACGAGCTCCTCGACGCCTACGGCGTCGTCGACCCCGAACGCGCCCAGTCGCTGGTCGCAGACTGGACCGAGTACCTAGTGGAACATCGCGACGAGATCACCGCGATCCAGCTCATGGACGAAGCAAAGCACCGCCGGGTGCCCTTCGAGACGATCAAGGAGCTGGCAGACCGTATCGCCCGCCCGCCGCACAACTGGACCCCAGACATGATTTGGGCGGCCTACGAGCAGATCGACGCCGGGCGCGTCCATCACCGCGACAAGCCCCGCCTCACCGACGTGGTGTCACTCGTCCGCTTTACCCTTGGGGCAGACAACGAGCTGGTCCCCTTCGCCCACACCGTGCAGCAGCGCTACGCTGGCTGGCTGCTCGCCCAGGAACAAGCAGGTACCAAGTTCACTGCTACGCAAAGGTGGTGGCTTGACCGCATGGCCGACGTAGTCTCCAACTCCGCCAGTATCACCGCCGACGACCTCGACGAAGCTCCCTTCGACGAACGCGGCGGCATCGACGGCGTCCTCCGTGACTTCGGCGACAACGCTGGAGAAATCATCGAATCCCTCGACCAGGAGCTCACGGCATGATCACCTGGACGACGCTCGACCAGATCCTTCTCCCGTTGACCAAACGTTCTCCGCTACAGCAAGGATGGAGCCCACAATGTGAGTCTCAACCAGCGGAGAAAGGTGCCTGGGGTGTGCTCAAGACGACGGCGATTCAGGCCGGGAAATTCGAAGAGAACGCAAACAAGCGCTTGCCCGAGACTTTGAAACCGCGACCCGAGCTTGAGGTTGTCTCCGGAGACTTACTCATCACATGTGCGGGTCCTCGGGCGCGTTGCGGCGTCCCCACCCTGGTGCGTAAATCGCGACCAGGTCTCCTGTTGTCGGGAAAGATGTACAGATTTAGGACTATCCCTGACGTTGACCCAAGGTTCCTGGAGTACTATTTACTCAGTTCGAGCGCCCAGGCAGAGATCGACAAAATGAAGACCGGCATCAACGAGAGCGGCTTGAATCTGACTAAGAGCCGCTTCCTCGCTCTTCCAGTCCCAATTGCACCACTTGCTGAACAGCGACGGATCGTAGAGATCCTCGAAGACCATCTCTCCCGGATCGATGCGGCAATGGGCTACCTTCATGCTTCGATACGGAGGTGCTCGCACCTCATCGAAAGTTGGCTGCGGGACTCATTGCAGCCTGTGGCCGGAGAAAACCGGCGACTCGCTGACTTGATCGTTGAATCTCGGGGAGGTTGGAGTCGTTCACGCGGTCATCTCGTCGCGAAGACCGAGGGGACGCCTTACTTGAAGATGAATAACATCGCCCGCACGGGTGACCTGGTGCTTGACGACGTTGTAAACGTCGTCGCTACGGAGGCAGACCTTTCGAAGTACCAAATCAGATCCGGAGACGTCCTGTTCAACTCAAAGAACAGTGGTGATCTCATCGGCAAGGCGGCGGTCGCCGACCAGCGAGTCGCCGGCTGGGTGTTCAATGAGAACATCATGAGACTCCGTTTTGATGATGTAGTGAGTCCGGAGTATGCAGGACTATGGTTCCTCGGGCGGCAGGCGCGCACGCAAATTAGAAAGAATGCGAGCGCCAGCACCAACGTGGCCGCAGTATATTTCCGCGCGCTTAAGGATTTCGAGATGTGGGTGCCGGGCATGGACGTCCAGGAACGTCTCGTAGCGGAGTATCTAGAACGGCGCTCAGCCGCTGATCGGTTAAGGAACGAGGTCGAGGCCCAGCTGCGAAGTTCCGAGAGGCTCCGTCACTCGATACTTGTGGCGGCTTTCAGCGGAAAGCTTACGGATTCGGCCCTGGACGTCGAACGAGTGGAGGAGATGGCTGGTGTCTGACGCACTTCGCTTGGTCGACAAGATCTGGTCTTATGCCCATGTACTGCGAGACGACGGCGTAGGCGTCCTCGAGTACACGGAGCAGCTCACTTATTTGCTGTTCCTGAAAATGGCCCACGAGCGCGCGACCCGAAAGCTCAAGCCCGAGCAGCTGATCCCGCCGGAGTATTCCTGGCAGCGACTCTTAGATGCGGAGGGCGCGGCCCTTGAGACTGAGTACACGCTGATCTTGCAAGGTCTGGGCCGTCAGCCGGGAACGCTGGGCACGATCTTTCGCAAGGCGCAGAACCGAATCCAGGACCCGGCCAAGCTAAAGCGGCTGATCCACGACCTGATCGACAAGGAACAGTGGTCTTCGGCCGGCACCGACGTCAATGGTGACGCCTACGAGTCGCTGCTAGCCAAGGGCGCTTCGGACAAAGGTTCTGGAGCCGGCCAGTACTTCACGCCGCGCTCGGTTATCTCTGCCATGGTCGACTGCATCCAACCGACGGTCGCCGACTCGGTCGTCGACCCCGCCTGTGGCACGGGCGGCTTCCTGCTCGGCGCGCACGAGTACGCCTCCCGCGGCGCGGAGACGATGACCCCGCCCGAACGTGGGCATCTGCGCAATACATTTATCCATGGCACGGAACTGGTCGACGGCACCGCCCGACTGGCCGCGATGAACCTACTCCTACATGGCATCGGCGAAGCGAACGGCGAGTCGCTGGTCGAGGTCAAGGACTCCCTGGCCGCGGACCCGGGCAGGCGCTGGTCGGTCGTTCTGGCCAACCCGCCGTTCGGAACCAAATCCTCGCTGACGATGGTCGGCGCCGACGGGCGGGAGGTCACCGGCGACCGGGCGGTCGAGCGGCAAGACTTCGTCGTCACGACCTCGAACAAACAGCTCAACTTCCTCCAGCACATCATGACGATCCTGGACATCAATGGCCGTGCCGCCGTCGTGCTGCCCGACAACGTTCTGTTCGAGGGCGGAGCGGGGGAGACCCTGCGCCGACGACTGCTGACCGACTTCGATCTGCACACACTCCTTCGCCTGCCCACCGGGCTGTTCTACGCCCAGGGTGTGAAGGCGAACGTGCTGTTCTTCGACAAGAAGCCCGCCTCCGAGGCTCCGTGGTCGTCGAAGCTATGGGTGTACGACCTACGGACCAGCCAGCACTTCACGCTCAAGCGGAACCCGCTCACCCGGGCGCACCTAGACGACTTTGTAGATTCCTACGCACCCGGCAAGCCACGCGATGAGCGTGCGGAGTCCGATCTGTTCAAGTCGTACACCTACGACGAGCTCATCGCCCGCGACAAGGTCAACCTTGACATCAAATGGCTACGCGACGACTCCTTCGAGAACCTCGACCAGTTACCAGCGCCGGAGGTAATCGCCCGCGAGATCGTCGAGGACCTGACCGCTGCGCTTGAGGAGTTCGCAGCCGTCGCAGCGGAGCTTGAAGATGCGTCTTTGCCTTCGGAGCAAACAGTGGACTGAGGTTCGCTTGCGGCGGGCTCGCCGGAGGCGTGAGGTAGGCGTCCAGTTTGAAGAAGCCCGTGCCGATGCTCAAGTCAGGCTTCATCGCCGTGGTCAGGTTACGCCGCCGCTCGGATGTCTCCTGAGACATCCGACTTGCGCATAAACGCCGGGTCCAGGAACCGCAGCTGCCCAAGCCGGTCGTGCAGCCGGCCCAGGGCGGCGCGGTCGTGGATGCTCTTCACGAACTCCGCGCGCAGCTCATCCAGGAACAACGGGCCGATCAGCTTCAGGATGTTCTCTTCGGTCGTGTAGTGCTCCCCCAGCTCCCGGCGCGCCTCTTTGGACTTCACCGCCTGGAACAGCGACCCGAAGATCGCCGGGGAGATCGACCCCCAGTTGAACAGGCACGCTTCGATCAGCTTCTGTCGCATGGACGCGTTGAAGTACGGGATCGAGATGGCCTCCCCGAACACGTATGGGAAGCGCAACAGCAGCTCGTCCGTGCCGGCCATGCGCTTGTTCACCGGACGGTTCAGCACCTGGAACAACGCGGTCAGCTGCGCACCCAGGTCCGAGCCATCCTCGGCCGTGCGGGTCTGGATGAACTCCAAGAACAGATCCCGCTCCCACAGACCCGAGTCGTCCGCGAACAGCGCGAACAACGTCCGCACCAGGAACACCGACGCCTCGTGCTCGTCGTACCCGGAGCCCTCGAGCTCCACGTAGAGGTCGGCCATCAGCTGCGCGGCCTTCACGGACGCCGCGGCCTGCTCGGCCGAACCGAACTCACGCTTCTGGTAGCCGGCGATGAACCCGAACCGCTCGGCCTCCACTGGCAGCTGCTCCAGCGGGAACTCGACCACCGCTTCTTCCCCAGCCGGGGCGTCCAGGTCGCGCAGGCGGAACGTCTCGAAGTCGCAGGTGATCACGTAGCGCGGCTGCTCCGCCTCGGGCACGTTCGCCAGGTACGTCATTGCCTGATCCTCGGCGGCGGCTAGGTCCTTACCCAGGGACTTCTGCTCCGCGATGAGCATGCCGGGCCAGAACACGTCGATGAACCCGGCCCCGCCGTCGGCCTTCTTCGCGCGGGCCTCGAAGCGGGCCACCGCGCGCCGGCGCACCCCATAGACCGCGAACAGGTCCGTCCAGAACGACTGCGACTCGCCCCGCTCGTAGGACTCCCCCGCCCACTCGTGGACGAACTCAGCGGCGTTGGACCGGATCTGATCCCAGGACAAGGGCTTGCTCTGCATCTATGGGGCCTTTCGATGGTGACCGCCCCATCATCCCCCGCCGAGTGCACCCCCGCGTCCCGGATGAGCGCGGCCTGGGCGCGCCATAGCTAGCTGGACCCCTTATCCAAGATATGTTATAATGTATAACGTCAGACAAATCGGTCTGACACAAAATAAGGAGGCACTATGCCCATGATCGCAATTAGACTAACCGAGCATGAACACGCCGCGGTGAAGCGGGCGGCCGAGGAGGAGGGGGTGACACTGAGCGATTTCGTCCGCACGGCGGTGTACGCCGCGCTGCCCGCGTCTCAGCGACCCGACGCCATGCGGGGCGGGGAAGTCCCTTCACCCGATTCCATCCCCCTGAAGGAGCGTCAGCAGCTCGTTCTGCTACATCGCATCCTTGCTCACGTCCTGCCCGAGGATGCCAACGGGTACGAGGGCGACCGCGAGTACCAGATGCAGCGAGCGGAGGTGTTGGAGAAGGGCTTCACCGGCGAGTACCACATGGAGGTCGCCGGCTTCAGTCAGGAGTTGTCCAAGGCGGATTCGGTCCTTCTCATGGACATTCTTGACATGTTCCGCTTCATCACTGCCAGCCGGGAACAGCTGGCAGAGGAGGGGATCAGCCTTGATCCCCAGGTGGAGTACGACTTGACATTCAGCGGCTTCGACTTCCACGACCCCCTGGAGGCGCAGATGGCCGAGTACACCGAGTACCTCATGGACAACGACCGGTGGACGGAGCTGCGGGAGCAGTTCGAGTCAGAGGATCACGGCAACTCGCACACACCGATGCTGGCGGTGTACCGCCGCATGCTCGGTGAGTACCGCACCATCATGTCCACTCGTCAGCCTGGAAGCTTGGGACGTCGCCTCAAGCTCTCCGCCAAGGAGCTGACGCAGATCCACTACGCCACCATCCACCCGTCTCACCGTCAGTAATGCTCGGGCGAGCGTGAATAGGTTCCCGCAGCGCCCAATCTCTGAGACCTGGCTGGAGCGCCCGCGCGCGGGCGCTCCAGCTTCACCCGTCCCAGCGGGAGGTGCCCGACTTCCCTCAGCCCCGGCAGGCGTCGTCGGTAGTACCGCGCCACCATCTCGTTCATGGCCGGGCTTCAATGACCACCCCGGACCGATCCGCGACTTCGGCCAGAGCGGGCATCGCGCAGTCGCACAACGGGGCCGTATTCGACCTCTTAGGGTGCGCAGCAAAGAAGTTCTCCACCCTCCAGCGGCCACCCACTGCGCGGACTACCAGCAGAGCGTCTCGAGACGAGGGCATGTACGCCCGGCGCCCCTGCCCAAAGACCAGGGCAGCTCCAAGCAACGGAAACATCAAGAGGATTACCCCTGCGACGGCAGTCAAGAGCATCAACAGTCCCGACCGCCGGCTCAAACCCAGGAAGGACGGCAGAAGCAGGAAAACGATCAGCAGTCCCGGCGGCATCACCGTGAGTACCAGCACCATGAGGAGGGCATAGGCCTTCGCGCAACGCCCGCTGGCCACTCTCGCCCCGTAGAGGTACCCGCCGATGAGCCAGGGTGTAGACGCGGAGGACGTCGCGCCGCCGCGGTGGCGGCGTGACATCGAGAGCGGGCAACGCAGGAACGGCGGGTGAGACGCCATCACGACACGGGGGCACGGTCACCCTTCCTTTCTCGACCGACGAAATCGAAGACCTCACGCATAAGGTAAGAGCATGATGAGTTCCCAGAAGGCCACAGCCACCCTTAAGGTCCAGGATGTTCACCAGCTGCAGGCGATCGCCGAAGCTGCAGCGCGCATCGCCGAGCAGCTCGCTGGCGAAGGGGCCGCCGAAAGCGTGCGAGACGCTATCCGCGCGGTCGACGACCAGCTGGGTGACTACGCCGGCCATTGGGACGAGTACGCCGCAGTGAACGATTGGAGCTCAACCATCAAGGGTGGATTGGGGAACCGCGTGAAGGCAGTCCCCGCGACAGATCTCTTCTGACGAATGGGCTGAGAGACGGTGGCACGCCGCCGAAGTAGCGGCGTCCGGTCACTGGCGCAATCGAAGGTTTGCGGCGGCTGCGCTCGCCCGCCTTACCCTCTCCGAGCGCCACTAACGGCGGGAGTGATGGGCGTGCCGACTACTGGCGTCCGCCGCCGAGGTCGACGAAGGCCTCGAACAACAGATCGGGCACTTTCTCACTGGCAAAGGACACGAGCTGTTCAAGGGGAACAGCAAGGGTGCTCTTATCGACGTCCAGGGTCGCCCTCCACGCCGCCGGGTGGTACCGCACCAGGTTCGACAGGCCATAGAGGACTAGCCACCATGTGACCAGCGGATCTTGCGCCGAGTCGTTCCCGCCGACGCCAGGAAGCACCTCCCCGTAGGGCGAACCAGAGGGGCCGTGCTCCGCGGAGACCACATCCAAAATGCTCCTCACCCACTGCGCCTGGGTGCCGGCCTTCCCATCACCGCTGACATCCCATGTGACCGTGATGGACGAGCTCCCGTGTGGGTAGCTCCACGGCTCGCTCACATGCCGTGGAGTACCCAGCTTGGCGAGTGCGGGGTACGGCCGGAGCCATTCGCGGATCTCCTCCACACCGGGTGCGGCACCTGTCCGGCGACCGACCCCCGGGTATCCCACATCTACTTGTTCATCCCGGGTGGTCAGGTGGGCTGGCACGGGCGAGAGGGTGAGTTCTCCTGTCGCAGGTGAGGTGTGGGGGTTCCTCTGCGCCCCGCTCTCACCGCCCTCGACCCGTACCCGATTCGTGTCGCCTATAGGGGGAACCACAGTGAAGGCGAAGTAACCGAGGGCGCCGATCAGCCTCCCCAGCGAGACCGGTTCCTGGAGAAGAGGGGATTTGCGGATAGAGGCGACCTCCGTGGCCAGCCCTGCTCCGTTTGGTGCGATCATGACCTCCCCCAAGTCCGCTTGTTCTCCGTATGGGGGATCCACCATGTTGAAAGTGAGCCCGTGGCCCGCACTGGGCTTGACTGCGGCGGCGGCGCACAGCGCTTGTCCTGCCTGACCCAGACCATAGAAGAGTAGAAGTGGCCTCGTTTCCGGGCCGACCGAGGCTGCGGCCATCCAGAACTGTTCGGCCTGCTCTAGCCCCGCGCTGAACAGCTCGCCCCGGGCGCCCCTCTTAGCCAGCGGAGGGCGATTGGCCCGCAACGCACGCAGGGACGTAGGCCAGGCGTCTGAATGACCTCTCATTCAAGAGGACACTACGTCATGCCCCGGGAGTCCGCCTGGGAGCGATTCAAGCGTTAGATCATGTCCCGCTGGCGGGATGACGACGCTCAGGCCCGGACCTTTTCGCCTCCGAGCCGGGTCGGCGCAATCGAAGGTTTACACCGGGGATACCGTCGCCTCTAAGGGAAGCTCCCAGCGGTCACCCTGACTCGAAGCGGCGC
>NZ_JAQMWO010000005.1:0-40510 GCF_037853785.1 Micrococcus sp. GPGPB33 | reverse complement strand
AACCGGTCGTTGCAACACCGCTTGTCTCCAGGGAGCTTAGTTGCTCCGCGAAGACTTCTGCAGGGGTCTTCCACCCCAGGACTTTGCGGGGCCGATTGTTCAGCGTGTACGCGACCGCGGCGAGGTCGTCCGCAGACCAGCGCGACAAGTCAGTTCCCTTGGGAAAGTACTGCCGCAGCAGCCCGTTCATGTTCTCGTTCGTCGGCCGCTGCCACGGAGAGTGCGGGTCCGCGAAGAACACCTTCGTGCCCGTAGCCATCGTGAACTGAGCATGCCCGGCCAGCTCCTTGCCCCGGTCCCACGTCAGGCTCTGACGCAGCTGCTCCGGCACCGTCGCCATCGCCTTGATCAGGGCCGCGGTCATCGCCTCGGCCCCGTACCCGCCCAGCGAGGGCCCGTTCTTCACCGGCGGCTGCTCACCCCATCCCTGCAGGCGGGGCAAGTGGACCAGGATCGTGGCCCGGCTCTTGCGCTCGGCCAGAGTCCCGATCGCTGAACGCTCGGTCCCGATGATCAGGTCCCCTTCCCAGTGCCCGGGCACAGCACGATCAGCGGCCTCGGGTGGGCGCTTGCTGAACACCACGTCCTCGGTGACGTGGCCCTGGGGCTTGTTCCGGGTACGTGCCCGCGGCTCGCGCAGAGCCCGCCCGGTACGCAGGCACGCGACGAGCTCATGCTTGAGCGCCCCACGCCCCTGGATGAACAGCGACTGGTAGATCGCTTCGTGAGAGATCCGCATGGACTCATCATCAGGGAACTCCAGGCGCAGCCGGCGGCTGATCTGCTCAGGGCTCCACGCCGTGGACCACCGCCGGTCCGCCCGGCGCGGTTTCATCTTCCGCCCCTTGAAACCGGGCCCGACTGGTCCTGGCACGGCCACGCCATCGGGGCCCAGGACCATCCCGTTCAGGCGTGCCTGGACGTAGTCATGCAGTCGATGGTTCGTGGCCAGTTTCGCCGGCTTGGGGCGCCTGGCCGCCTGCTGGGCCTTCCACTGCGCCACCGTGGCCCGGTACTCCTTCCCCCGGAACGTGTGGCGCAGTTGCGGCGCAGCTCACGACTGATCGTGCCCGGGTCACGTCCCAGGGCACGCCCGATCTGGCGCACCCCGTGGCCCTGGGCGTGGAGGATCGCGATCTCTTCACGCTCAGCGAAGGACAGGTACCGGCCGGTGGGCTCGACCAGGGGTAGTGGGGTCATCCCGCCAGCGTGACGGAACCAGCGCGCCCCGACGGGCCAGGACACGCCCACACTCAGGGATGCCTCGACCGTGGTGACGCCGGTGGCGATCACACGCCAGAACTGGCGTTGGACCTCTCGTGAGGGCTGCGGCCTGCCAGGAGAACGCATCGGGGCCCGCAAGGCCCGATCCGCTCTCCACTGTCGACGTGTCCCCTCGGGCACGTCACTGATCTTCCTCGCCCAGTCCTTGCTGGCCATCGCCCATACCTCCAATGATTCTGGGGGTGTTGCGACGACCGATTGAATCCACCCTGGCTGCCCCTGTCACTGTGGTGCACCAGGCCATGCCGGTCGCGGCTGGCGCCGGTGGAGACCAGTGCGTGCTCAAGGGCGAGCAACGGCAGCCCCGCGGTGTGAAGGTTGTCCGAGACCGCCCATCCCACGATGCGCCGGGAGTAGACGTCGGTGATGAAAGCGACATAGCAGAACCCGCCCAGGATCCTGACGTAGGTGATGTCAGCGACCCACAGCTGGTTCGGCCGCTCGGCGGTGAAGCAGCGCTCCACGAGGTCAGGACGAGCATCCGGCTCGCCTGCCGGCCTCGTGGTGATCGGCGTGCGGCCGCGCCGAACCCCTTCCACGCCGGCGAGCTTCATCAGGCGGGCGACCTGGTCACGGCCGATCTCCCACCCGGCGCGGCGCATCGCGTGGTGCATCTTCCGGACCCCGTAGACGCCGTAGTTCTCCGCGTGGATCCGGCGGAGTTCCTCCACGAGGATCCCGTCCCGCAGCGTTCTCGAAGACCTGGGTCGTGTCTTCGCGGCCCGGTAGCTACGTCGGGAGGTGATGAACCCACATTCCGTCGCACGCAGGGTGCGACAGATGGCCTCGACCCCGAATTGATCGCGGTGTTCGTCGATGAACCGGATCATCTCGTCGTGGGGCGGTCGAGTTCCGCTGGCGAAAAAAGCCGAGGCGGCTTTGAGGATCTCGTTCGCGCGCCTGGCTTCAGCGAGCTCACGTTTGAGGCGCTTGTTTTCCTCCTGCAGATCTTCGCCGGCCGGCGCCTGGGTGCTATCTCGTGGCCGTGGCGGTTGCACCAGATGCGCAGCGTCTCTTCACCGACTCCGACTTGCGGGGCGATGGCTCGGATGGAGTGCGAGCGAGGCCCTCCTTGAGCGGCTTGGCGTTCCAGGACCATCCGCACAGCGCGCTCACGCAGCTCGGGGGTGTACTTCTTGGGCATGTTCCGATTCTCCTTCAGTTGGATCGGAACGAAACCCAGGGCCTTTGCCCTCGATTGCCCCGGTCATCCGCCATCTCCGCGACCCAGGACATGTCGATCTGGTGGTCCGTGAGCTGGGCGATGGTCTGTTCATCGGTGGACGCGGTGAGGGCGTGCACTGCTCGCTGATAGTGGTGTGCGAGAGCGTCCTCGGGATCCGGCTCACGGCCGAGAGGTGTGTCCAGCTCGTCGTCCTGGTTGGACACGGCCCGCCAGATGACGACGTGCCGCAGCGCGTCGTCACTGGCTCCCTCGTCCTGCATGAGCTGGAACCAGGGGGGCTGTTCTTCACGGATGACGGAGCATCGGTGCTCCAGCTCCGCGAGAGCCCGTTCGCGCACCTGCGCGGCGGCTTCGGCACGCTGCTCGTTGGCCGGCGAGGGGGCGTCCAGGATCGAGGGCGGTGTCCGGACCTCGCACTGCGTGAGGACTGCCGTGACGGAGTCGGGGGTCTCGATGTCCTCGGGCAGGGTGCGGGCAGGGTCGGCCTTGACGAGACGATTCCAGGTCTCAAGGTCGCGGAAAGTGGCGTTGGTGGCCGGGTCGTGGATGTGCTGGTCGATCCAGGTGCTGGTGCGTTCTGCTCGGGCGGCCCAATCGAGGAACTCGTGCTCGTGGACCATGCGGCCCAGGTCGTTCGCCCACGCGCGTTCTGCGCCCTGGACCTCGTGGGCCGAGCGTTCCGCGGTGGTGTGGTCCAGCACCGCCTTCAGCGCGCCCACGGGGGTGTCGGCTCCGGGGGTGCGCTGGAACAGGCCCCACTCATCGGGGGACGCGTGGTCATCAGGGGCGAGGTCGACGTAGGCGTTGTTGGCCTGCTTGCCCCGGGTCATGGCCACGTAGAACAGCTCGCGGGACTGGCCGATCTCGACCACGGTGTGGCCGGTGTCCACGGTGACACCCTGTGCACGGTGCGCGGTCGTGGCGTAGCCCAGCTCGGTTGAGGAAGCCAGGTAGTCCGGGTCGAGGGTGACCGTTCCACCGGTGCCGTCCACGACGGCGTGGGCGGACCCGTCCGGGTTGATGCCGGTCAGGGTGAGCCGGGTGCCGTTGGCGATGAACGCTCCGGTCGAGTCGCGCAGGGACCGGTCGTTGCGGCGGGCCAGGACCTCGTCGCCCACACCGGCGGTGATGTCGGCGCGCAGTCGCACGGTGGTCTCGATGTCCACGAGTCCTTCGGCCACGAGGTCGGCCTGGGCGCGGGCGTTGAGGTCGGCCACGGTGGCGTTGTCCGAGGCAATCAGGATCGTGGACAAGCCCTGGTGCTTGTCATTGAGCCAGGCGGTGTAGGCGGTGTCTGCGGCGTCCACGTTGGGGTGGCCGTGGAGTCTGCCGTTGTGCTCGTAGATGTCCAGGGCGCTGTGGTTGCCCTCGCGCAGCAGCAGGGAGGCTTTGCGCTCCCACTGGTTGCGGAATCGCCAGACCTGGTCCAGGCGGGCCACGTTCACGTCCTCGGCGCGGTCCATCCAGCCCAGGAAGCCGCCGGCCTCGACGGCTTCGAGCTGGGCGGGGTCGCCCACGAGCAGGACCTTGGCTCCGGCCTGTTCGGCCTGGCGGGCCAGTTCGGCCATCTGCGCGGTGGCCACCATCGATGCCTCGTCCACGATGAGCAGCTGGCCAGGGTGGAGGGTGAAGCGGGCCTGGGCGGCGTGCTGCTCGGCCAGGCGGGCGGTGATCGTCTCGATCTGCCGGGTGCGGTTGTCCGTGGGGGCGGCGTCCCAGAGCTGGGCCAGGCGTGCTTCGAGCCCGGCCACGCGCTCGGCGCGGCGGGCCGCGCCGTCGCCTACGGACTCGTACAGCCACTTGGCCGTGTTCTCGGTGTCCACGCCGAGCTCATCGGCCAGGACTCCAGCGGCCACGGCGGACGGGGCCAGACCGACCACGGAGTTCTCCCCGTGCTGGCGCTCCCACAGCCGGGCGACGGCGGCCATCGTGGTGGTCTTGCCGGTGCCGGCCGGGCCGATGATCGCGTCGATCCCTGCGGGGGATGAGAGCACATGTTCGGTGGCACGGGCCTGGTCGGCCGAGAGGGCGTGGCCGTCCTTGGTGGTCACCTCGGCCACCTGTGCGGCCAACGTGTCCGGGGCGATGACCGGGGCGTCGGCTGACCGGACACGGTCCATCAGGAATGCCTCGTCGGACATGATCTGTCCGGTCGTCCAGAGGCCGGACACGCGCTTGTGGTCTAGTCCTGACCGGCCACCGGGGGCGGACAGCACGGGGTCGAACTCGGGCGGGGCGCTCATCCGGTCCGGGGTCAGGGACACGGCCTTGTCCAGGGCCTTGTCCACCAGCTCGTCTGCGGCCGCGTGCCGGTCCTCGGCGGTGTCGAACCGGACCAGGGCCAGCACGCGCTCGGCGGAGGCCAGCACGTTGGCGCGGGTGAAGGTGGCCCGCCGGACAGAGGCGTCCGTGAGGACCCAGACGGCCATCGCCTCGCGGGCGTCCGGGGTGAGTTGGTCAGCGGTCACGGTGCGCCGGTCGTGGCCGACGGCGGCGGCCACGATGGCCGCGGGGTCGTGGCCATCGGCCAGGGCGCGGTCACGCCAGCTGACCATCTTCTCGGCCAGGGTCTCGTTCGATGTCCGCTTCGGTGTCCGGGTCTCCAAGGTGGCCTGCTGGCGCAGCTGGAGCACGACGGCCGCCGGCGGGGTACGCCCGTGGTTGTCCGTCCACTGGCGGATCAGCTCGTCCTTGCGGGCCTCGATGAGTCGGGATCGAGTGGAGAACTCCTCGATGAGGCTGTCCGGGACGCCGGCCAGCTCGATCCTGTGGCCGGGGGAGTCCTTGACCGTTTCCGTCTCCAGCTCCTGGCCGGACAGCACGCGGTCCAGGGCGTCGGACAGGGCCGGGTCGCGGGACTCGGCCAGCGCGCCGATCTGGCCGTGGAGCCGGTCGAACAGCAGCGCGTTGTACTTCTCCGAGATCGCCACCACGTGGCGGTGCAGCGTGTAGGAGTCCAGGGTGGCCCACTGGCCGTCCATGATCCGCTGGACCCGGTTGGACACGACCACGTGCGTGTGCAGCTGGGGGTCTCCGGCGCGGGAGTCCCAGTGGTCGAAGGCGCTGGCCACCAGTCCGGTCACGGGCACGTGGGCGATGCCGCCGTGGCCGGCCCGGGACTGAAGGACGTTGTCCTCCACCCAGGCCAGGGCCTCGTGCATGGCCTGTCGGTGGGCGTCCTGGATCTGGCCCTGAAGGGCTGGGCCGGACATGGCCCAGAGCGTGGACACGGACTTCGGGACGGAGAAGGTCAGATCGAACCCGGCCACGGGCTTGCGGGTGGCCTTCGCTTTCCGGCCAGACGGGGTGGTGGCCCCCTGGGGCGCGTCCATCTCCTTGATCGGCGGACGGCCGAGCCGCTGTCCGGTGTCCGGGTCCTTGGCCAGTTCGTAGACGGACACGGCATCGAGTTTGGCCACCTGCTGGCCAGCGGTCAGCGAGGTGCCGGCCAGGCCACGGCCAAGCCAGAGCCCGGGCGGTGCCTCGGCTTCCGTGTAGTAGGCGGTCAGGTCACGGCGGGAAGTGGCCACGGCGTCGGCGGACAGGGACCGGTCACCGGTGGCCACGGATTTCAGGTAGTAGTCGATGGACATCTTCGAGATGGACACGGTCATGGCCGGACACCTCCCCGGTCAGTGGCCGGGGGTGTCCGGTGCTGTCCGCCCCCGCGTGTCCGGTCAGGTCCGGCCAGGGCTGACCGGAACCGGGCGTGCGTGGCCAGGATGCGCTTGTCCGCCGGGCTGACCGGCTGACCGGCCACGGCCTTGGCCAGGCGGCGGCAGAGCGTGTCCCACTGCCGGACGATGCCCTGGAGCTGGCCACGTTCGGTCGCGGCCACCTCGGCTGCTGCGGACAGGCGGCGGTGCCGTCCGGACAGCTGCTCGAGCTGGCCACGGACAGCGGCCAGCTGGCCACGCAGGGCGGCCACCTGGTCAGGGGTCAGGTCAGTGTCCGCGGTGGCCACGGACCATGACCGGCGCAGGTCGGCCACCTGGCCGGCCAGCCGGGCGTTGGCCGACCGGACAGCCTTCGTCCGCTCGGCCTGGTCCGTGATGGCCGTGTCCGCGCTGCGCCGCTCGTCGGCCAGCAGCCTGGCCAGGTACTTCACCTGGTCGGTCTTGCGGCGAGTGGCGGCGGTCAGCTGACCGATGCGCGTCTCGGCGGCCACGAGCTGGGCCTCCAGCTCGGCCACCCGGGCCACGGCCGGGTGGGGCGGGGTGCTGGTCGTGCGCGCCCGGTAGGCCGCTGTGCGGCACGCGGCCGAGCAGTACCGGCGCGAGGCCGGCGACCCATCTGGGAGCGGCCGCGCGCAGTGTGTGCAGGAACGTGAAGCGTTCATGCAGGATGTTCGCCTCCCATCTGGAGGCGGGTGTGTCACGCGAAGCGTGACGGCAGTGCACCTTGGTGCCAGACGTGTGAACGATCTTTTGCAGGGGTGCTCCGCGCTAGGCGCGGTGCTCCGCGCTAGGCGCGGTGCTCCCCTGGGGTGCAGGTCTCCCCTGCACTTGGAGTGCTGGCCTGCGCGGGGCCTGCGCCGTGGAGGTTCAGCGGCGGGTCGGCTGGGGGTGGCGGATCAGGTGGACGCGGGGGCCGGGACGCTGCGTGGGCCTCGGGTGGAGGTCGGGAACTCGGGAGACGTAGTGCGCGGCCACGGTGGCGTTCATGGCGGTGGCGGTGACTGTGACCTGCTGGGCGTCGGCGGCGTCGAGCAGGGCAGGGATGACGTGGTGCCACAGGGGGGCTGCGGCACCTGTACCGGGGGTGGCCGTGAAGAAGGACTCGACGTGCCAGCCGGCAAGGGTCGTCCGGACGGTCAGGGCGGCGCGACGGTCGGTGCTGATGTAGGCGCGGTACGAGCGGCGGTGGAGCGAGGCCAGCAGGACCGGGGCAAGGAGCGCGTACTGCGCGAGGGTGGCGAGGAAGAACAGGGGGTGCCGGGCGGGTGCAGGACGGCTGCGACAGCGACGGGGAGCACGAGCAGGGGGACCGTGATGACGGGCAGGACGGCGCGTGCATACCGGCGCGCTGCCGGGTCGGGGTTCTTCCGGACCGTGTAGCGGTAGCCGCGCAGGGTCCACAGGAGGACGCGGACGCCGTCCCATGCAGACACTGGGGCCGTGGCCCCGGGCAGGAAGGGAAGCGGAGGGACGGAGTGGGGGCGGCTCATGCTGGCTCCAGCTCGACGGGGGGCGCGGGCGCGTCGTCGTGGTCTTGATCTTGGGGTGTGCGGTGGACAGCGCAAGGGGCGGGTCTCGTGCATGGGCTACCTGCTCTCGCGCGAGAACGGAACCGGGGGTCTGGTGACCACCTCCGAAGGTGAGCGGGGCACGCATGGTGCCAACTTCTCCGTTCGCCCAGGCGGACCGGGCCACGGTCCCCTGGGGTGAGCACCGGCGGAGCGCCAGCGGAGCCGGTGCTCACCCGTGGCCGTGCAGGGCGCCCGCCCTGCCGCGGGGGTGTGGGGGCCGCGCAGGCCCCCACAGGCGATGGGTCCATGAGGCACGTCTGGACAAAGAGCGGCCCCTCCAGCCTGAAACGGGATGGGCTGGAGGGGCCTTCGCGGGAGGCCCGGAGGGGGGATGGGCCTGCGACCGCGCGGGTTCAGCGTATCGGTCAGAACAGGTTCTGCCAGGTGTAGTCGCTGATCTGTGGATTCTCCTTGTCGTCGCTCATCTGGAAGACGAACAGACGGCGGGTGTTGCCGTCGTGGGTCTTGCCCCCCGGTTCGCGCCAGGTCCAGGTGACGTTGACGTAGATCGCGTCCGGGTCGCTGTCGGGGACGATGGTCACGTCCGGTTCGCTGGTCCAGTTCCCTTCGGCTGCGGCGACCCACTCCGGGGTGGAGGTCCCGCGATCGGAGACGATGATCTTCTTGGCCCGTGCTGGGGTCATCAGGTGCGCCGCGCGCGGGGCCGACGCGGACTCGTCCAGGTCCTCGGCCGGCTTCCAGGTGGTCATGATGCGCGCCGCCTCGACGGCGACTTCTTCGGCCGTGCTGGCGGGCGCGTAGCTCAGGGGTCCAGCCGTGGGCGTGGGCGTGGGGGTGCTCGTGCTCATCGAGGCCGAGGCCGGGGCTGGGGTGGTAGCTGCGGCGGCTTGGCCCTCGGGTGTCGCCGCAGGGCGGGTGAAGGCCCAGAGCAGCAGAGCGCCGGACAGGGCAGCCGCGCACAGCAGGGTCAGGCTGATCAGGGCCATGAGACCTTGGCGGTTCATCGGGTGCCTTTCGGGTTAGGACGCGCAGGCGTCGGTGACGTCACGGCCAGGCGGGCAGGCAGCCACGCCCGTTGGCTTCGAGGATGGGGCGGGGGTCTACGGTGCGGGACTGCTCGAACATGCCGCCGGGGGAGTCGGGCATGTTGATCATGAAGTGCAGGTGGTGCTTCTCGGCCAGGCCGGTGGCGCCTTCGGTGCACAGGGCCTTGCCTGCCGGGACGGAATCTCCCACGGCCACGCGGACGCTTCCCTCGGCGCAGTGCAGGTACGTGAGGATGTAGCCGGGGTCGTCCTGCTGCTTGCCGCGTACGAAGACGCCCGAGTCCGCGTCGAGGTTGATCTGGGTGACGGTCATGGCCGTAGCGGCCACGACGGTGCCGGGGGAACCGTCCGGGTTGGCGAAGTCGATGCCGTTGTGGTTGCGGATCACGTCGGAGCAGCCGACGCCGGACACGCAGTCACGCCAGCCGTAGGGGCTGGTGAAGTACGAGCCGGGAAGCGGGTGGGTCCAGTCACCGGCGACGACGACATCATCGCCGCCCATGACGGGCTTGCACTCGGTGGTGTAGATCGCGGTGCGGGCCAGGATTTCGGTGTGGTAGGCCGTGGCCTCGGGGGCGTCGGGCAGACCGCCGACCTCCAGGACGGTGTTGTGGCCCAGCCGGTAGCCGGAGAGGACCATGCGCACGAGCAGCTCGTCGTCGCCCTTGGCCAGGTGCCGGTACTGGTCCTTGAGCCACTTCAGGAACCGGCCCTGCGCGGCGATGGAGTCGTGGCCGTTGTAGGGGTCGCCTCCCTCGCCGAAGGTCGGCCAGGTGTCGTCCTTGAACTGGCCGAGTCCACGCGCCCCGGAGGGGGATGTGACGGTGGGGTCCCAGCGGGACTCCTGGAAGATCTGGGAGGCGATCACCTCCTGGCTGAAGCCGGAGACCTGGGCGGCCTTGGCCACGTCCTCGCGGTACTCCTCGGGGATCTGGGCTTGGCCGGCCTCACCAGCGGCGCAGATTTCCGCGATACCGCCGCCGGTCTGTGTGGTCTTGGAGGCTTGGAAGCTCGCCGCGGCCACAAACGGGAGCATGACGAGGGCCGCGCCCAGGATCAGCAGGAACAGGACAACGAGGGCCAGTCCTGCGCGCTTCACGCCAGCCCCTCGATGAGGGCGGCGGTGGCCTCGAGGTAGGCGCGGCGGGTCTTCTTGTCCAGGCGGTCCCAGTCGATCTCGTCGCCCTCGTCCAGAGCGGGATCGAAGGGGATGACGATGACGGCGGCGACGTGCTGGGCCAGCAGCTCGCGGACCTTGTCCAAGCGTTCGGTGGAGGCTTCGGCGGGCTGGGTGATCAGCGCGATGGAGCGGGAGAGCTTGTCGGCGTGGCCGGCCTTGCGCAGGGCGTCGATGGTCACGAAGGCACGGCGGGCGGCGTCCTCCTTGTTCGTGATGGCCACGACGACGGTGTCGGCCACGTCCACGGCTGCCTGCCAGGTGGCGGCGGTGGAGGCGTTGCCGGTGTCCACGATGGCCAGGTTGTAGTGCTGACGCAGGACGGCGTGCATCTGACGGAAGGCGTCGGCGTCGATGACCTCGCGGTCGCCCGCGTGGTCCTGGGAGGCCAGGACATGGAAGCGGTTGTCGCCCTGGGCGCGGACGTAGCCGGTGAGCTTGTCGACGTGCTCGGGGGTGCGGAACTGGTCGATGTTGGCCAGCAGGTCCAGGGCGGTGTGGTGGTGGGAGGCCGGCATGGCCCGGTCGGCCAGATTGCCTGCGTTCTCGTTGTTGTCCCAGGCCAGGACGGTGCCACCACGGACGCGGCCGAGGGTGGCCGAGAGCAGGTAGGTCGCGGTGGTCTTGGACGCGCCGCCCTTGATGTTCACGACGACGGCGGTGCGGTGCCCGGGCAGTCCGCGCTGGATGGTGGTGATCAGCTCGCGGGCGTGCAGCTCGTCGGCGGACGGGGCCAGGTGCCAACCGAAAGCCTCGTTGAGTGCGCCGCGCCAGCCTTCGCGGGCCGGGGCCTTGCGGCGGCGCTCGGGGCGGGTGCGGGTGGCGAACGTCTCGGCGGTCGAGACCGGGGCCGCGGGGGTGTGGGCGCGGTGGGGGTGAAGTGCTGGTCGGTGATGCCGGGCAGGTCGGAGGTGATCGTGACCTCGTGGCCGAGACGGTCGGCGGCGGACTGACCGATGGTGGCCAGGGCCGAGGGCTGCACGGGTGAGGCGACGCCAGTGGGGTCGGTCAGGGTGAAGGCGGTGTAGGAGAACGTGTAGGCGGGCCGGACCGTGGTGTCCGGGGCGGGCGTGAGCTGCCCGTCCTCGTGGACAGTGAAGGTGGCCGGGTCCACCGGCAGGGCGTTGTAGGTGTCCGTGACCGCGATGGTGGGGGTGTGGCCGCTCCGGCTGGTGGTCACGGTGTCGAGGGCGGTGGCCAGGTCGGTGGCCGGCAGGCGGGTGCCGGTCGAGTCGGTCAGGATGACCTGTCCGGTCAGATGCAGGGTGGTGCTCATGGTCATGTCCTCCTGGAACGGTGGCCGGGGTGGCCGCGTCTTGTCTGGGGTCGTCCTGGATTCGCGTGCAGGGGGTGGGGATGTGTGGCAGGGCTGAGCATGAGCAAGGCCCCCACCTGGGCGGGTGGGGGCCTTGTCTGCGTGTCGCTCGTCGGGCGGTGCCTAGAGGATGGGTCCAGCGACGGCTGGGGTCGGGGCGGTCCCGGACTCCAGGGCGCGGGCCTCGGCCACGGCTCGGGTGTAGGCGTCGGGGTTGAATCCGCTGGTGGTCGTGGTCGGGGTTTGCAGGATCGGGGTCTGGAGGTGGCCGGACTGGCGGAAAGCGTCCACGAGGTCAGGGCGCTCGGTGAGGTCGACGTAGGTGTACGGGACCTGCGCGCGGTCGAGCACCTTCCGGGCCAGGCGGCAGGGATCGCAGCGCGGCTGGCCGTAGAGGGTGATGGCGGTGGTCATGGTGTCCTCCTGCATCAGAACGGGTTCTCGGTCTCGATGCGCTCGACGTCGTTGCTGGACTCGTCGGCGGTGAGGATCAGCTCGCAGATGTCCTCGACGGTGAGGTCCTTGTCCGTGGCGTTGTCCAGCCACCATCCGGCGCGGGTCAGGGTCTGGGCGGCCGCCAGGACGTCGGTGGTCTGCTGGTGCTGGTCCGGGGTCTCATCGGAGTCCAGGACGTCGGAGAGCGCCTGGTAGCGCACGCGGGTGGCCCAGTTGACCTGCTTGTCCGAGCCGGTGAGGTCGGGCAGGTCGTGTTCTTGCGCGAACTGGTCGGCGTCCAGGAGTGTCTGCCGGTTCTGCAGCTCGAGGTCTTCAGCACTCTTCTTGCGGAAGCACGAGGTACAGACGCGGTTCTTGCCCAGACCGAAGGCGTAAGCCTTGCGCCGGCCAGCGGGGACGCGGGCGAGGTCCACGTTCTCGGTGTGGCCGCAGCTGAACTCGATGGGGAGCTTGGTCTTGATCGCCATGATGATCCTTCGTCGGACGGTGTGGTCGGACGAGATTCGCGCGGGTCGGCGGCGGTGGTGTGTCCGTCGGCTAGGAGGCGAGCGCGTGGATGCGGTCGGCCACGGCGGGAAGCGTGCTGATCGCGGCGACGTCGCGGGCGAGCTTGGCGGCGGCGACCCGGGTGTAGACCATCGTCGTTGAGACGTCGGCGTGGCCCAGGAGATCGCGCAGGGCAAGGATGTCCAGCGAGGCGGAGTAGACGTGGGTGGCGAAGCGGTGGCGCAAGGTGTGGGCGGACCATCCGGGCTCGAGCAGGTCGTTGATGCGTTGGGCGATGGAGGCGGGCAGGTAGTGGCCGGTGGGGTTGCGGTCGGAGGGGAAGAGCCAGCCGGTAGAGGGCACGAGCTGGAGGGCTTCGGCCAGGAGCGGGTGGACGGGGACGTGGCGGATGTGCCCGCCCTTGCCGGTCACGCGGATCAGGTCGTCGTTGATGTCCTCGGCGCGTAGGGTTGCCATCTCTCCCACGCGGAGTCCGCTGAGGGAGCCGAGAAGGAGCATGAGGATATCGGTGGGGCGGGTGCAGCGGGCGACGGCGGCACGCAGGACGTGGTCAGGGGTCGGCCGGGGCAGGCCGCGGGGGACCTGGATGTGGGGCAGATCGAGGGTGGGGTCCATCGTGGTGCGGCCGGCTTGCTGTGCCCAGCGGTAGTAGCTGCGGATTGCGTCGAGGGCGTTCTTGCGGGTTGCGGGGGGACTTGCCGACGGTACCCAGCCAGGCGGTGATCATCGGAGCGTCGAGGGTCCACGGGGTCTGGCCGGCGGCCGCGGCCCAGGTGGTGAGGCGGGTGGCGTAGTGGAGGCGGTTGGCAACGGTGCGGGGACGTCGAAAGACGCTGAGCCAGGACTCGAAAGCCGTGACGTCTGGGGAGATGTGCCTCGGGTGCGACATGGGAGCCTCCTGCCATCGGGTTGGGTCCAGTGATGGTGACAGAAGCTGCGTGGGCAAAAACGGAGGGGCTGCCCACATGTGGGCAGCCCCTCCGGTGTGGGTGGGTGTGCAGGAGCACGCTGGTGCTCCTGCACTGCAAGCCTGCGTAAGGGAGGCAGGACTTTGATAGTCGGAAAGGTTGACGATCTCTACGCGCGGGGAGCTGACTCCCATGTGACGAACTCGGCTGCAGTTCCCCCGCTAGTGCCATAGACCTGCACCGTGTAGGTGTCCCCGGCCATTGAGTCAAAGTCGAAGGACCAGTGAGTCGTTGATTCGCTTTCCTTCCTGAGCTTGAGGCTAGAGCGAGACTCCGAGGGGTACTTCGAGAGAATCGCACTCTCTGCGCGGCGGCGAGCAGAGTCGCGGTCATCGCGTCCGGGCTGGCTCCGCTGCAGTTTGTCAAGCAAGAACTGGACTGTGGGGAGGGTTTGCACTACTTGCAATGCGACCATGATTGTGGTGAGGCCGTCGGCCCCTACTCCGCCAGCGTTTTTTGAGTACTCCTCGAAAGCGCCGGATGTCCACCCCAGCTCGCGACGTAGTTCCTCGGTGAGATCTTCGAGTGCGCCGAGCGACCAGCCGTCGGACGGAGTGGAAACGTGTACGAACTTGGTTGGGGGTTCCCCAAGCCCGAAGGTGGATACCTCATATTCCAAGATGCCGTTTTTTACAGTGTGAACATCGATGCTGTCGCTCATGTTGTAAACCCTAATCTCCGAGGCGGGGTAGCGCCATCAGGAAAATCGTTCGGCAACTTCGGCGTGAGAGCAACGTGAACCCTGGAGGCGCGTTTTTAGCCGAAGCGTGGTTGAGGAACGAACATGAGACCGATCCAAGCCAGTGCGCCGAGGATGGTGGGGGCAGCGTAGAGGTCTGCGGGGCCACCCATGTACCAGACGAAGCCTGCGACCGCGGCGACGGCGAATGCGAGGAACTTGGCCATCGCCAGCAGCGAGCTGAGGGGTCGGAGGATAAAGCCGATGACGGCCATGACTGCGATGCCGATGAAGAGCCACATGGCGGGTGCCTTCCTGGTGAGTGATGGGATCAGCGTGCGGGACGGCGCGGACGCGTTAGGGAGAACACAAGGCCCAGCGTGGCCTTCACAGTCTCATTAAGCAGTATTGGGGACGAATAATCGAAGGGTTGTTGGTTCGAATCCAACCGGGGGAGCCGAGCAGAGGCCCCTGCACCGACCATGTCGGTGTGGGGGCTTCTTCGTGCCTGGAGGATGACCGGGCCGAGCAGCTCCGCGAGCGTGATGTCGAAGACCTCCGCGATGGTGGCCAGCTCCTCCAACGTAAAGGCCACCCGCGCGCGAAGCCGGTGTGAGATGCCGCTCTGTGAGACGCCGAGCGCTGCTGCTAGGGCGTGTCTGACAATGCCTTCGACCACGCGAGCACAGCATTCAGGACCACAGCGGCCCTGTAGACGATCGCGTACTTGTCATACCGGGTCGCCAGACCCCGCCACTGCTTCAGGTGCGCGTACTGGCGCTCGATGACATTGCGGCCCTTGTAGGCGGCCGCGTCGAGGCCAATGGGGCGCCCGCCGCGGGCACCGCGCCGTCTGCGGTGGCCCTGCTGGTCGGCTGGTTCGGGGATGACCGCTTTGATCCCACGGGCGCGTAGGTGGGTGCGGATCGCCCGGGAGGAGTACGCCTTGTCGCCCAGCACGGCCTCGGGGCGGGTCCGGGGCTGCCCTACTGGCCGGGTCACGCGCAGCTGCTCCAAAAGAGGAAGCAGCATCGGGGAGTCCCCTGCCTGGCCGGGGGTGATCAGGCTGACCAGCGGCAGCCCGGTCCCATCGACGAGCTGATGGATCTTCGTGCTCAGCCCGCCACGGGAGCGCCCGATGCCGTGATCGGCCGGCTCCTCACGCGGATTCTTGTAGTTCGATCCATCCCCCTGTGTGGCGGGTGATGTTCGTCGCGTGCTGGTGGGCGCGGGCGATCGTGGAGTCCACCGAGACCGACCAATCGATCAGGCCTTCGGCGTCAGCGGCGGCGGTCAGCGTGGCCAGCACCGTGTCCCAGGTGCCTTTTTCGGCCAAGCGCCGATGCCAGGTCCACACGGTCTGCCAGGGCCCGTAGACCTCGGGCAGATCCCTCCAAGCGATTCCGCACCGGTACCGGTAGATGATCGCCTCCACCATGGTGCGGGCGTCGGCGAACGGCCTGCCGGCGCGGCCGGTCCGGGTCGGGAGCATCGGGGCGATCAACTCCCATTGGGTGTCAGAGAGCATCTGGAACCGGGACATGTCCCCAGGGTCTCAGCTGACTCGTGCATCTATTCTCAGACACGCCCTAGTTGCGCGGACCTCCTGGGATCGGGCCATGGTGCCGGCCGCTTGCCGGGCGGCACCCCGACAAGGGTACACGTTATGCTGTACCGTTCTAGGCATGAGCACCACGACCCTCACTCATGTCTCGGCGTTGTCCCGACTGGGCCATGCCCTCTCTGATGACACCCGGACCCGGATCCTGCTGGCCCTGCGTGATGGGCCGGCCCGCCCGTCGGCGCTGGCCGGGGAGCTGGGGGTGTCCAAGCAGGTGATGTCCAACCAGTTGGCCTGCCTGCGCGGCTGCGGGCTGGTGACCACTACCGCCGAGGGCCGCAACGTCTGGTACGCCCTGGCCGACCCCCGGCTGGGCCAGACCCTTGGGGAGCTGCTGGAGTTGACGCTGACCATCGACCCGGATTGCTGCTCCGCTGCGGGATGCACCTGCGCATGAGCACCCTCACGCTGAGCTCCAAGCCCCTCACGGACGACCGCCGTGCGGTCCTGCACCGCCGGATCCGCTGGATCGTGGCCGGAACCATCACCTACAACGTGATCGAGGCGGCCATCGCCCTGGCCGCCGGCACCGTGGCCTCGTCCTCCGCGTTGATCGGCTTCGGCTTGGACTCCATCGTGGAGGTCCTCTCCGCCGCCGCGGTGGCCTGGCAGTTCGCCACCCCGGACCCGCACCGCCGGGAGAAGGTGGCGCTGCGCCTGATCGCCTTCTCCTTCTTCGGCTTGGCCGCCTTCATCACCGTCGACGCCGTGCGCACCCTGTTCGGGGCCGGGCAACCGGAGCATTCCACGGTGGGGATCGTGCTGGCCGCCGTGAGCTTGGCCATCATGCCGTTCCTGTCCTGGTTCGAGCGGCGCACTGGCCGCGAACTCGGGTCCGCCTCCGCGGTGGCCGACTCCAAACAGACCCTGATCTGCACCTACCTCTCGGCGGTCCTGCTGGTGGGCCTGGTCCTCAACAGCACCCTGGGCTGGACCTGGGCCGACCCAGTCGCGGCCCTGGTGATCGCCGCCGTCGCCCTCAAGGAAGGGGTGGAGGCCTGGCGCGGGGATGCCTGCTGCACCCCCGCCTCCGCGCTGATCGCCGGGGACCAGAACGAGAAGGACGGCGATGGCTGCGGGGCGGATTGCGCCTGCTGTGCGCATTGAGCGTGCCTTCAGTATCGCCGGACAGGATGGTGACGTTAAGCTGATGATTCATCGAGTGGAAGAGACCCCGGTATGAGCGGACACGATCATTCCCATGCTCTTCCGGCGGCGGGCCGGCGGGGCCGGCTGGCCGTGGTCTTCTCCATCACCGCGACGATCATGGTCGCCGAGGTCATCGGCGCGCTGGCTTCGGGCAGTCTGGCCCTGCTGGCCGACGCCGGGCACATGTTTACTGACTCAGCCGGGTTGCTGATCGCCCTGACCGCCGCGACCCTGGCGCTGCGCCCGGCCACGGACAAGCGCACCTGGGGGTACAAGCGCGCCGAGATCATCGCCGCGGCCGCGCAGGCCGCGGTGCTGCTGGCCGTGGGCGGCTTCGTAGCCGTGGAGGGCGTACGCCGGCTCATCGAACCCCCCGAGGTCGAATCCACCGCGATGCTCTGGTTCGGGGTGATCGGTTTGGCTGGCAACCTCATCGGTCTGGCGATCCTGGCCTCTTCCCGAGGTGAGAACCTGAACATGAAGGCCGCGTTCCTGGAGGTACTCAACGACGCCCTGGGATCGGTCGCAGTGATCGTTTCGGCGATCGTGATCGCCACCACCGGCTGGAATCGCGCCGATGCGGTGGTGTCCCTGTTGATCGCCGCACTGATCGTGCCCAGAGCCCTGATCCTGCTTCGCGACACCATCGACGTACTCATGGAGACCACCCCCAAGGGCTTGGACCTGGAGGCGGTCCGCATCCGGCTATCGGAGCTGCCGCACGTGCTGGAGGTCCATGACCTGCACGCTTCACGCATCGACTCCGACACCCCCGTGCTCTCCGCGCACGTCACCGTGCACAACGGCTGCCTGACCGCCGCGCACCTGGGCACTGTGCTGACCGACCTGCAACGGTGCGTGGCCCAGGATTTCCAAGTACCCATCGAACACTCCACCTTCCAAATCGAACCGGCCACCCACCCCCACACTGAGACCCTCCACCCCTGACCCACCCCTGCATCCCAGCCCCAGCTCATTCCCACCCCGACGGCAGGGTGCCGTCGCCACCGACCGAAACGGATCCCTTCGTGAGCACACCGACCCGCAATCCGACCCCCTCTGATCCGTCAACACCGGGCACCACATCCCGCAAGGCCAAGACCATCGTCTGGGTCGTACTGGCCGCTGTGGTGCTGGCCGGGCTGATCGTCGGAGTGGTGGCCGCCAGCGGCCCCCGCGACGCCGCCCCCCAGGGCTCCGGGCAAACTGCCTCCTCCGGGACCGGGCAGAGCGCCCCCTCGGAGGCCACGCCGGTGATGCGCCCAGACAGCCGGGTACTGTCCAAGGCCCCGAACGAGCAGGCCGTGCTGGTGGAGTTCCTGGACTTCGAGTGCGAGGGCTGCAAGGCCGCCTACCCGGTCGTGGAAGAACTGCGCGCCGAGTACGCCGACACGGTGACCTTTGTGCACCGCTACTTCCCGCTGCCCGGACATCCCAACTCGATGACCGCCGCCGTAGCCGTGGAAGCCGCCGGCCAGCAGGGACAGTACGAGGCGATGTATCAGCAGATGTTCGACACCCAGGAGCAGTGGAGCTATACCACTGAGGACCGGAGCCCGGTGTTCCGCGGTTACGCCGAGGATCTCGGCCTGGACATGGCCGCCTACGATGCCGCGGTGGCTGACCCGGCCACCCGCGACCGCATCGAGGCCGACGTGGCCGACGGGACCGCGCTGGGCGTGCAGGGCACCCCGACCTTCTTCCTGGACGGACAGATGCTCACTCTGAACACCCTCGAGCAGTTCCGCGCCGAGGTCGACGCCGCCGCCACGACGGACTGACCGGGCCCATGAGTGTCCCCGACACCGACACCAATTCACCCGTGACGATCCCCACGACCACCACCGACCGCCCTGCCGGTACCGGGCAGGCCTCCGACGTAGCGGGGATACCGACTGTCGCCCGGCACCGTCCGTTCGGCCTGGTGCTGTTGATCACCGGGGTGGTCGGCTGGGTGGCCTCGGCGATCCTGGTGCTCGAACGCCTGGAGCTGTACGAGGATGCCGGGTACATCACCAGCTGTGACATCAACCCCTGGGTGTCTTGCGGGAAGGTGATGGGGACCTGGCAGTCCGAGCTGTTCGGCTTCCCCAACCCGTTGATCGGCATCGTGGCGTTCGCCGTGGTCATCACCACCGCCATGGTGACCCTCTCCGGGGCGAGCCCCGGGCGCTGGTACTGGGCCGGCCTGCAGGCCGGGGTCACCGCCGGCACGGTGTTCACCATCTGGCTGTGGTCCCAGGCGTTGTTCGAGATCCACATCCTGTGCCTGTACTGCATGATCGTGTGGGCGGCGATGATCCCGCTGTTCATCCTGCTCACCGTGCGCAACCTCGCCCACGGCGTGATCCCCGCGCACGCCGCGGTGGTGCGGTTCTCCGCCGGCTGGGCCGGAACCCTGGTGGCCATCGCCTATGTGGCCGTGGCCGCCTCGGTGTTCTGGACCTTCTTCCCGGCCCTCACCGGTTACTGACACACCAGCCGCACTACGGCCCGCCCACGCGCCCGCAACGAGGAGAAACCACACCATGGCCAAGACCGACGTGCTAGTGATCGGCGCCCGCCAAGCAGGGCTGGCGCTCGGGCACTACCTGAGGCGTGAGGAGCCGAGCTGTCGGCAAAGCCGGACACAGGTTGGGAAACCGAGAAGGGCAGGCAGTAGGTTCCTTGTCCAACAGGCCCTCTACCGCCACGTCGCGACAACCGGGCAGCTCCGTGAGGATGGAGGCAAGGTCCTCGCCCGGAAAGGAAGTACATGATCGGCTGGCTGGAGCGGTGGCAGATTCCCTTGTACCTGGTTGCCCTGGGAGCCGGTGCCGCTTGCGGAAGCGGCATAACCGAACCGACACCGTGTCCACGATCAAGGGCCAAGGCCCCACTCCTACTCCGGCCTCACCTGACCCCGCTCCGGCACCACCACCGCGGCCGAAGTCGCCGACGTTTGATCGCCTCGATGAAGGGAAATTCGCTGTGCCGCCGATCGACCAGTGGGTCACGTTCGAACCCCTCACCGGCTCACCCGTCGGCATCGCCGCTCTGCTGTTCGCGGCACTGTATCTGCGAGGAGCGATCTGGATGTGGCGAAACAGGCGCCGTTGGGCGATCGCCCGCACAGCATCGTTCCTGATCGGGTGCGCCCTGATCTTCGCTATCACGATGTTCGGTGTGAACCGTCTCGCGACGGAATCCATCACAGCGCTGGTGTTCCAGCAGATCACCCTGCTGACCGTCGTTCCGCCGCTCCTCATCGCAGGGTCACCCGGGCTGCTGCTCCTGCGCAGCACACCGCACACCGGCCTCGGGCGTCTCGTGCTCCGTGCCGCGCACGGGGGACTGCGCTCACGATTCTGGAGCGCCGCACTGCACCCTGTGGTCGCCATCGTCATTGCGATACTGCTGTACCCGGTCCTCTACCTGACCGACGCGATCAGCGTCATCATGCGCATCCCCTTCGGCCAGGACGCCTTGCTCTTCGTCATCCTCGTCCTCGGCATCGTCTCGGCAACACCGCTATGGTCCTCCGATCCGCTACCGCGCCAACCCTCCTTCGCCGCACGATTCGTCGATATCGCCGTCGAGATCCAGATCCACGCCATTTTCGGCCTGATCCTGCTCCGTACCGCCACACCGCTGTTCAGCGCATACGCCACCCCCACAGGCAGCCATGACCCCGTCATCGACCAGGCGATCGCCGGCACGCTGGTATGGACCTACGCGGAGCTGCCGATGTTCGTAGTGCTCATCGTCTGCCTGTCCCGCTGGCGAGCCCGCGACGTGCGCACCTCGAGACAGCGACAGAAAGCCGAGGACGCCGAACTCGACTCTTACAACGAGTACCTCGCCAGCCTCTCCCGAAGACGGAACGAGAGCTAGGGCATGTCTGACAATCGTTTGGACCACGCGAGCACAGCGTTCAACACCACGGCGGCCCGGTAGACGATCGCGTACTTGTCGTACCGGGTCGCCAGGCCCCGCCATTGCTTCAGGTGCGCGTACTGGCGCTCGATCACGTTCCGGCCCTTGTAAGCCTGCGAGTCCAGGCCCACGGGACGGCCACCGGCCGAGCCGCGGCGCCTGCGGTGGCCCTGCTGATCCGCCGGCTCGGGGATCACGGCTTTGATCCGGCGGGCACGCAGGTGGGTGCGGATCGCCCGGGAGGAGTACGCCTTGTCGCCCAGCACCGCCTCGGGGCGGGTCCGGGGCCGCCCTACCGGCCGTGCCACGCGCAGCCGCCCCAGCAGCGGCAGCAGCATCGGGGAGTCCCCGGCTTGGCCGGGGGTGATCAGGCTGACCAGCGGCAGCCCGGTCCCATCGACGAGCTGATGGATCTTCGTGCTCAGCCCTCCCCGGGATGTCAAGGGCCATTGAGTTCTGCCCATAGGCGGCCAGTGTTTCTTCCCGCTGGTGGCCATCAGAACTGCCCACTGGTGGCCAGCTGGTTTGCCCGTTTGGGTGGTGGTGCTGGCCACCGTGATGGGATCAGTTCAGTGGCATGACTCCCTTCCCGGCCATTGCCTGGGTCATCCGTACGGAGTCTCCGGTGGTCTGGCACACGTGGGCGTGGTGCAGGAGCCGGTCCACGGTGGCGGTGGCCAGGGTCTTGGGCATCAGCTCGTCGAAGCCGGCCGGGTGCAGGTTCGAGCTGATCGCTACGGAGCGTTTCTCGTAGGCGGCGTCCACGATGCGGTAGAGGCCCTCGGCGGCATCGTCGGCGACCGGCAGCAGGCCGATGTCGTCGATGACGATCAGGTCGGCGCGCAGGATTCGGGCGACGGCTTTGGTGATGGTGTCATCGGGCCGGTGGGCCCGGATCATCGCCCCGAGGTCCTCCAGGGTGAACCAGGCCACCCGCTTGCCCTCCTCCACGGCCTGCTGGCCCAGGGCCTCGAGGAAGAAGGTCTTGCCGGTGCCGGAGGGCCCGCAGACCACGAGGTTCTCTCTGCGCGAGAGCCATTCCAGGGTGCGCAGGGACTGCTGGGTCGGGGCCGGGATCGAGGAGGCGCCCGGATCCCAGGTCGTGAAGGTCTTGCCGGTGGGGAACCCGGCGGCCTTGCGCCGGGCGGCGAGCATGGATCGGGCCCGACCGGTGGTCTCCTCGACCAGCAGGGCCTTGAGGACCTCGGCCGGCTCCCAGCGTTGGGCCCGGGCGGTGGCCAGTACCTCGGCGGCGATACCGCGGGCGTGGGGCATCTTCAGCTGCCGCAACAGCGCCTCCAAATCGGCCGGCAGCGCCGGTGCGGCGGTGTTCGGGGTGTGGATGCTCACCGGGCTGCCCCCTCGGTGTTGGAGGTACCGAGGCCGGCCCAGCCGGCGGTGCCCTGGGTCAGGGACCGTTCCTCGGTGGCGGTGTGCATCCCGGTGCGGTGGCCGGCGGCGGTGAGCAGGGAGGCCAGGTCGCCGTGGGCGAAGCGCTGGTGCACCGCGGCCACCCCGAGGGCGCGGTCGACCTGGTCGGTGCCGGCGAGCTTGGCCAGGGTGACGGCCTCGGCCATCTTCTGACCGATCCGGCTGGTGCCGGCCGCGGCGGCCTCCACCAGCCAGGTCCTCGCTCCGGCCCCGATGGCCAGGAACTCGGCCTCCGCCGCCGAACGGGGCACCGGGGTGTAGTCCCCGGGCACCTTGTCCGTCTCGTGGCCGGGGAAGTGCGCGTCGTCGATGGCCGGGGACCCGGGCCGGGCCACCCGGTGCCGGGCGACCTCCACCGGCCCCTGCGCACCGGCGTGCATGATCACCACCATCGAGTCCGGTCCGGTGCCGTGATGGCGCACGAACACCTCGGCCCCGAGCAGGTGCGCGGGCACCGAGTACTGGGCGTTTTCGAAGGAGACCATCGGCGTGTTCTCCGGCACCTTCCGTCCCACCCCGTAGGCCACGGTGTGCGCCGTGGCGGGGATCCGATGCAACGCGCTGGTCTCCTCGGCGAGCATGTGGTCCGGGCGGCGCCGGGTCACCCGGTGCTCCCGGGAGTTCACCATGGCCATGAACCCCGCGCAGGCGGCCTCGAGCTCAGCGAACGAGGCGTACTGGTCCCGCAGGTTGGTGTCCTTCGGGACCAGGTCGGCCTTGGCCAGCTTCACCGCGTTCTCCACCCCGCCCTTGGCGGCCGGATCCGCTGGCTGGCAGGTCAGCACCTCCACGCCGTAATGCCGAGCGAACGCCACGGTGGCCTGGTTACGCACCGGCACCCCGGCCACATGAGAGACCGTCACTGTCTTCTCGTTATCCGTCAGCACATAGGTCGGCGCGCCCCCGATCAGCCGGAAGCACCGGTCCAGGGCGGCGAACACACTCGGAGCCGTCCTATCACGCAGGGCGATGACGATCCGGTAGCGGGACCAGGCCAGCCAGGCCACGAACAGCACCGTCTTGGCCCCGTCGATCGCCGGCCCATCGCCGAAGTCGTACTGCAGCCATGCGCCCGGCTCGGTGATCCAGGGCCGGTGCACCCGGCGCTTCCCGGCCCGCCAGGCGGCCTTCACCTCGGCCACCGCCCGCCGGGTGGAGCGCTCAGAGCCGGTGTAGCCCATTGCGGTGAGCTTGGCGTGCACGACATCGGCGCGGATCCTGCCCGTGGAGGCCTCGACCCATTCCTCGATCTTGGGCAGCCAGACATCGGTGACCTTCGGGCGGCTGGCTCCGGATCCAGGGGTCTGGCCGGCGTCGCGGGCCCGCACCAGCCGGGCCACGGTGTGATGGGAGCAACCGGCCAGCTCGGCGGCGCCCCGCAATGACTTGGTCAGGTCATAGGCACTGAGTATTTTCATGGTTTCTGCGGCATCCTTCATTCAGGGCCTCTTCCTCGCTGGATTCGATTCGACACCGATATCCAACCCGGGGAGGAGGCCCCCGCCGGCTCACGACGCGGCGGGCAACGAGCAACGCGGGCAAACCAGATGGCCAGCACCGGGCAGTTCCCGTGGCCATCACTGGGCAGTCCTCATGGCCGTCAGCGGGTCATTCCCTGGCCACCTATGGGCAGCTTTTCATGGCCGCTTACACCGGGAGCGCCCGATGCCGTGATCGGCCGGCTCCTCATGCAGATTCCTGTAGTTCGACCCATCCCCCTGTGAGGCGGGTGATGTTCGTCGCGTGCTGATGCGCGCGGGCGATCGTGGAGTCCACCGAGACCGACCAATCGATCAGGCCTTCGGCGTCCGCGGCGGCGGTCAGCCTCGCCAGCACCGCATCCCAGGTGCCCTCTTCAGCTAAGCGCCGGTGCCAGGTCCACACGGTCTGCCAAGGCCCGTAGACCTCGGGCAGATCCCTCCATGCAATCCCGCACCGATATCGGTAGATGATCGCCTCCACCATCGTGCGGGCGTCCGAGAACGGCCTGCCGGCCCTGCCGGTCCGGGTCGGGAGCATCGGGGCGATCAACTCCCATTGGGCATCGGAGAGCATCTGGAAGCGGGACATGCCTTCCAGGGTGTCAGCTGGCCCCCTGGATCCATTCTCAGACACGCCCTAGGTCGCGGGCGAGTACCGCCGGGTAGCTCGGGCCCTCGAGGAGTGTCATGAGGATGCGGGAGCGGGTCGGGTCGGCCATCGCCCGGCCCAGCCGGTTCATCACGTCCAGCCGCGAAGCAATAGTCAGCATGCGCTGACCATACAGAACCTGCTGACCTCTCGTGGGTGGCTCCCGCTGCTGATATCTGCATAGGTGTATGGTCGTGGCATGAGTGTGACGCCGTTGGATTCGTGTCAGGTCACCGCCGTCCATCCGGAGAAGGTGGCGCTGACCCGGGAGAGGATCCCCGACGAGCGCGAGGCCGGCAGGTTGGCCGGGCTGTTCAAGCTCCTGGGGGACCCGCGCCGTGCCCGGGTGCTGTATGCGTTGCTGGAGGCCGGCGAGCTGTGCGTGTGTGACCTGGCGGCGTCGGTCGATGTCGCGGAGGCGTCGGTGTCCCAGGTACTGCGGGTGCTGCGTTCCGCTGGGGTGGTCGAGAACCGCCGGGAGGGGCGGATGGTGTACTACCGCCTCGCTGACGGGCATGTGCGGATGCTGCTGGACGTCTCCCGTGAGCACGCCCGCCACGAGGGGCAGGGCTGATGGGGGCGGGACACAGCCATGCCCCGGCGACCGGGCATGCCGGTGGCCGCTACCGTCGGCGGCTGGCGGGGGCGTTCGCCCTGACGGCGGGCTTCTTCCTGATCGAGCTGGTCGCGGGGCTGGTGTCGGGGTCGTTGGCGCTGCTGTCGGATGCCGGGCACATGGCTGCCGATGTGGTGGTGCTGGGTGCGGCGCTGCTGGCGACGCGCATCGCGAGCCGGCCGGACTCCACGGGGCGACGCACCTATGGCTCCTACCGGGCCGAGGTGTTCGCCTCGGCGTTGGCGGTGCTGGCGATGCTCGCGGTCGGGGTGTACGTGGTGGTCGAGGCCATCAGCCGGCTGGGCGACGCGCCGGAGGTGGCCTCCGGCGCCATGCTCGCGGTCGGCTTCGCCGGCCTGGTGATCAACATCATCTCCATGCTGCTGCTGCGCAGCGGGGCCAAGGACAGCCTGAACGTCAAGGGCGCCTACTACGAGGTGATCGCCGACGCCGCCGGGTCGGTGGGTGTCATGGTCGCCGGCGTGCTGATCATTCTCACCGGCCAGCCGATCTGGGACGTCGTGGTCGCGGCGCTCATCGCGGTCTTCGTCATCATCCGGGCGGTGGTTCTGGGCAGGCAGGTGATCGCGGTGCTGGGCCAGCACGCCCCGGAGGGGGTGGACCCGGAGGACGTCGCCGGTGACCTGGACGCGGTCGAGGGGGTGGAGGAGGTCCACGACCTGCACCTGTGGACCCTGACGTCGGGGATGAACGTGGCCACGGCCCACCTGGTCGCTGACCAGGGCGCGGACCACGGCGCCGTGCTTGCCGGCGCGCGCCGGGTGCTGCGCGACCGTTACGGTATCGCCCATGCCACCTTGCAGGTGGAGGGCGCCGGCAGCGACGGCTGTCACGACCTGAGCTGGTAGCACTCGGCACGGAAGCCCGCTCGCGAGAGCCGCACATGCTTGAGCAACGTCTTAGGAGCGCGCGATGGCCGCGAAGCACGGCAAGGGCCCCGGGCCGGACGAGGGCCAGCGGCCGGCCCGGCGCGGGGTGGTGCTCACCCTGCTGGGGATCGGTCTGGTCGCCGCGGCTTACGTGGTGACGATCGTGGTCATGGTGGTGCGGTGACGCGGCCCAAACGGACCGCGGCCTCATGGCGGCGCCGCAAGGCGGTCATCGCGTCGTCCAGTGCTGTCCTCGTCGGGTCGAGCACGTAGAGGTCGTGAAGACGTCCAGATATAGGCCTGGGACGGGAGTTCTTGCATCGACTGAACTCCCCGGTGGTTGCAGGCCCGATACGCAGGGGTGCCAGTAAGTAGGGCTGATCGGCGCCCATTTTCTTGTCTCGCGCCCCGGGGCGAGGCGGTCCCCTATCGGTGTCCCTGTGTGCGGGGCAGGTTCACGCCGCGCAGCAGGAGAGCTTGGCGATGTCGGTGGTGAAGGCCTGCGCGGTGAGCTTGAGGCCTTCGGCCATGGTCAGGTAGGGGCTCCAGAGGTTGGCGACCTGGCTGGTGGTCATGCCGGCCTCGAGCATGTAGACCCCGGCGGCGGCGAGGTCGCCGGCGTCCTGGGCCAGGGCGGTAATGCCGATGATGCGGCCGGTGTCGGCGTCGGTGACCATCTTGATGAACCCGCGGGTGTCGCGGTTGACGATCGCGCGTGGGACGTGCGCGAGTGACAGGACACGGCTGTCGTAGCGGATCCCGGCAGCGGAGGCCTGCCGTTCGGTCATCCCGACGGCGGCCAGGGCGGGGCTGGTGAACACGACCCGGAGCAGGTGGCGGTAGTCGACCTCGAGGCCGGCGCCGGTGAGGGCGTTGTCGGCGACGAGGGCGCCGTGGGCCGCGGCGACGTACACGAACTGACGGTGGGCGGTGACGTCACCGGCAGCCCAGACGCGCGGGTTGGTGCTGCGCAGATGGCTGTCGACGACCACCTCGCCGTGGTCGCCGGTGCGCACGTCGACGGTGTCGAGACCGAGCGTGGCGGTGACCGGGCGGCGCCCGGTGGCGACGAGTACCTCGGCCGCCCGGAGTTCCTGTGAGCCGTCAGTGGTGGTGGCAGTGACCGTGACCTCGCCGGTGGCCGGGTCGCGGCGGACCGCGCTGGGCACCGCGCCGCGGATGATCTGGATGCCTTCGTCCGTGAAGATCTCATCCAGGGCGGTGGACGCCTCGGGTTCTTCCTGGGACGCCAGCCGTGAGCGGACCAGCATGGTGACCCGGACGCCGAGCCGAGCGAAGAGCTGGGCCTGCTCCATCGCGACGTAGCCGCCGCCGATGACCAGCAGCGACTCCGGGACGTGGTCCAGTTCCATCGCGGTGGTCGAGGTCAGGTAACCGGCCTCCTGCAGGCCGGGGACCGGCGGCGCCCAGGGCCTGGAGCCGGTGGCGATGAGGTAGTGCGCGGCCCGGACCGTCTCCACCGTGCCGTCAGGGCCGGTGACGCGCAGTGCCGGCTCGCTGGGTGTGCCGACGAACGTGGCGTCCCCGGGGTGGAGATCCCATCCGTACTCGGTGGCCAGGTCCAGGTACTTCTCGCCACGCAGTGACCCGACGAGCCGATCCTTGCCGGCGATCAAGGCGGGCATGTCGACCGGCCGGACTTCGGGGAGCGGCAGCCCGGGGAACCGGGAGGCGTCGAGTGTGACGTGGCGGGCCTCGGCGGTCGCGAGCAAGGCCTTGGAGGGCACGCACCCGGTGTTCACGCAGGTACCGCCGACGGTGCCACGCTCGATCATCACCACCCGTCTGCCGAGGTTGGTGGCGCGGATCGCGGCCGCGAACGCCGCCCCACCGGACCCGATCATTGCCAGGTCATACGACCTGCTGTTAGCCGTTGCCGTCATGAACTCCTCCTTCATCGCCCTCAGGATCGACCTTCCAGTGCACTGGAAGGTCAAGGGGGAGAATGAGTGGCATGCGGATCGGTGAGGTGGCTCGGGCGTCGGGCACGACGAGCAAGACCCTGCGGTACTACGAGGAGGTCGGGCTGCTACCCGCCGCGGACCGCACCCCGGCGGGCTACCGGGACTACGGCGCCGAGGTGCTCGACCGGCTGGACTTCATCCGCCGGGGGCAAGCGGCCGGGCTGACCCTGGCCCAGATCGGTCAGGTGCTGGACATCCGCGACCGGGGGCAGGCCCCCTGCCGGCACGTCACCGACCTGCTCGACACCCGCCTTGATGTGATCGACCGGCAACTCGCCGAGCTCGCGCAGCTACGCACCACGATCGCCGACCTGCGCGAGGACGCCGCCGCCGGCGACCCGGCCATGTGCTCCCCGAGGATGTCTGCCGCTACCTGTGACACCGAAGTCACGGGCCCGTGGCAGCGCATGGCGGCCCACTCTGTTGCGTTGGGGTGTTAGACCTTTCGCAACGGTTCTGTTGCGCGGGGTGCACCCTATCGCGACGCCTATTCCTCCGGCCTGCCGTCGGCCGCTGTCCCGGTGAAGGATCCCCTTACGGGCATGCGATCTGGGCTGACGCCTGTGACCGAGTGTTCAGTTCGCGCTGTATAGTTCAGTCCATGATGACTATTGCTTCGCGTCTCGACGTGATGAACCGCCTGGGTCGTGCACTGGCCGACCCCACTCGATCCCGGATCATCTTGACCCTGCTCGACCATCCCGCTTACCCGGCGGAACTGGCCCGAGATCTGGACCTGACACGCCCGAACGTGTCCAACCACCTGGCATGCCTGCGCGATTGCGGGATCGTCGTCTCCGAGCCCGAGGGTCGTCGGACACGATATGAGATCGCCGATTCGCACCTGGCGCAGGCGCTGACGGCACTGGTCGATGCCACCCTGGCAGTGGACGAAGACGCCCCGTGCATCGATCCCGCCTGCTCGCTTCCCGGATGCGACGCAGCTGGGGAGGGCGCATGATCCTCACCTCGGTCTTGCAGGCGATGGGCCTGTTCGCAGCGACCAACATCGACGACATCATCGTGCTCTCCCTCTTCTTCGCGCGAGGGGCAGGCCAGCGCGGCACTACCGCCCGCATTCTGGCCGGCCAGTACCTCGGATTCGCCGGCATCCTCGGTGCCGCGGTCCTGGTGACCATCGGCGCCGGAGCATTCCTGCCCTCGGCAGCCATCCCGTACTTCGGTCTCATCCCTCTGGGCCTCGGCCTCTGGGCCGCATGGCAGGCCTGGCGCGGAGACGATGACGACGATGACGACGAGGCCAAGGTTGCCGGCAAGAAGGTCGGCGTGTGGACAGTCGCAGGCGTCACCCTTGCCAACGGCGGCGACAACATCGGCGTCTACACCCCTGTCTTCCTCAGCGTGAAACCTCTCGCAGTAGTCGCCTACTGCATCGTCTTCCTCGCGCTCGTCGCGGTCCTGGTGGCCCTGGCAAAGTTCGTCGCCACCCGCCCCCCGATCGCCGAAGTGCTCGAACGCTGGGAGCACGTCCTCTTCCCCATCGTTCTCATCGGCCTCGGCATCGTGATCCTCGTCAGCGGCGGAGCCTTCGGACTCTGACGTAGCGGCAGCGATCCAAACGGCCCCGACCGGGCGCACCCCTCTCGGTTCAGACCGCGACACCTACCTGCAGCCAGTCCTGCGTGATCGGGACTGCCGCACCGATAGGTGACAGGTGGGGTCTTATGCCGGGAGGGTCACGGCGGGCTTCATCATGGTCTCGTACTCGATGGGGGTCAACCGCCCGAGACGGGCTTGTCGACGGCGCCGGTGATAGGTGCGCTCGGTCCAGGTGACGATCGCGATCCGTAGCTCATCCCGGGTCGTCCAGGACCGCCTGTCGAGGACGTTCTTCTGCAGCAGGGCGAAGAAGCTCTCCATGGCGGCGTTGTCCCCGGCCGCACCCACTTTGCCCATCGAGCCGACCAAGCCGTGCCGGTTGAGGGCATGGACGAATTTCCGGGATCGAAATTGCGACCCGCGGTCCGAATGAACGATGCAACCGGCCACATCCCCGCGCCGAGCAACGGCGTTCTGCAGTGCCTGGACGGCCAGCCGGGCTTTCATTCGCGAGTCGATGGAGTAGCCGACGATCCGCCCGGAGAAGACGTCTTTGATCGCGCACATGTAGAGCTTGCCCTCGGCGGTCCTGTGCTCGGTGACGTCGGTCAACCACAGCTGGTTTGAACCGCCAGCAGTGAAGTCCCGCTCCACCAGGTCATCGTGCACCGGCGGGCCCGGCTTCTTCCCGTTCTTGCCGCGCTTCTTCCCGAACACCGACCACCAGCCGTTGTCCCGGCAGATCCGCCACGCGCTGCGCTCACACATCACCTCGCCGGCTTCCTTGGCCTCATCGACCAGGAAGCGGTAGCCGAACTCCGGATCGTCCTGATGGGCGTCGAACAACGCGTTCGCCCGGTACGCCTCGGCCAGCTCGGCGTCGGTGACAGGGTCCGCCAGCCAGCGGTAGTAGGGTTGGCGGGAGAGCTTGAGCACCCGGCACGTCACCGCGACGGGGATCCCGACGGCGGCGAGCTCCTTCACGAGCGGGTGGAGCCTTTTCCCGGCAGGTTCGCCTGGGACAGGTAGGCCGCCGCCCGTCGTAGGACCTCGTTCTCCTGCTCGAGCAGGCGGATCCGCTTCTTCAGCTCACGGTTCTCGGCCGACTCGGCTTTGGTTGTCCCAGGCTTCGCGCCGTCCTCGACGTCGGCCTGGCGCATCCACTTCGACAGGGTCATCTCATGGGTGCCAAAGTCCTTGGCGATCTGCGCGAGCGTCACACCCTCTTCGCGGCTGCGGGCCACGCGCACGACGTCGTCACGGAACTCTTGGGGATAGGGAGCAGGCACAGCAACATCCTTCCAGGCCGCCCTGCGGGCAAGCCAGATCAGGTGTCACCTATTCGTGCGGCAGTCCCCATCTTGTTCCCGCTCGTCCTGATCGGCCTAGGGCGTGTCTGATAATGCTTCGAGGGTTGGGCTAAGACCCCGGATCCATTCTCAGACACGCCCTAGCGGAGAAGAGAGAGCAACCCCATGCCCGCCGAACGACTTGGCAGCATGCTCTGTCCATGTCCAGACGGGTGTGGCTTGCGCCGCTATATGGCGGGGTTCTGTCGGAGCTCAGTGGCGGCCTCCAAGCACGCGGGCCAGAGGGCGCTGCGAGTGAGGCTCACGTTCCGCAAGCCGATCCTTCACCGGGACAGCGGCCGACGGCAGGCCGGAGGAATAGGCGTCGCGATAGGGTGCACCCCGCGCAACAGAACCGTTGCGAAAGGTCTAACACCCCAACGCAACAGAGTGGGCCGCCATGCGCTGCCACGGGCCCGTGACTTCGGTGTCACAGGTAGCGGCAGACATCCTCGGGGGAGCACATGGCCGGGTCGCCGGCGGCGGCGTCCTCGCGCAGGTCGGCGATCGTGGTGCGTAGCTGCGCGAGCTCGGCGAGTTGCCGGTCGATCACATCAAGGCGGGTGTCGAGCAGGTCGGTGACGTGCCGGCAGGGGGCCTGCCCCCGGTCGCGGATGTCCAGCACCTGACCGATCTGGGCCAGGGTCAGCCCGGCCGCTTGCCCCCGGCGGATGAAGTCCAGCCGGTCGAGCACCTCGGCGCCGTAGTCCCGGTAGCCCGCCGGGGTGCGGTCCGCGGCGGGTAGCAGCCCGACCTCCTCGTAGTACCGCAGGGTCTTGCTCGTCGTGCCCGACGCCCGAGCCACCTCACCGATCCGCATGCCACTCATTCTCCCCCTTGACCTTCCAGTGCACTGGAAGGTCGATCCTGAGGGCGATGAAGGAGGAGTTCATGACGGCAACGGCTAACAGCAGGTCGTATGACCTGGCAATGATCGGGTCCGGTGGGGCGGCGTTCGCGGCCGCGATCCGCGCCACCAACCTCGGCAGACGGGTGGTGATGATCGAGCGTGGCACCGTCGGCGGTACCTGCGTGAACACCGGGTGCGTGCCCTCCAAGGCCTTGCTCGCGACCGCCGAGGCCCGCCACGTCACACTCGACGCCTCCCGGTTCCCCGGGCTGCCGCTCCCCGAAGTCCGGCCGGTCGACATGCCCGCCTTGATCGCCGGCAAGGATCGGCTCGTCGGGTCACTGCGTGGCGAGAAGTACCTGGACCTGGCCACCGAGTACGGATGGGATCTCCACCCCGGGGACGCCACGTTCGTCGGCACACCCAGCGAGCCGGCACTGCGCGTCACCGGCCCTGACGGCACGGTGGAGACGGTCCGGGCCGCGCACTACCTCATCGCCACCGGCTCCAGGCCCTGGGCGCCGCCGGTCCCCGGCCTGCAGGAGGCCGGTTACCTGACCTCGACCACCGCGATGGAACTGGACCACGTCCCGGAGTCGCTGCTGGTCATCGGCGGCGGCTACGTCGCGATGGAGCAGGCCCAGCTCTTCGCTCGGCTCGGCGTCCGGGTCACCATGCTGGTCCGCTCACGGCTGGCGTCCCAGGAAGAACCCGAGGCGTCCACCGCCCTGGATGAGATCTTCACGGACGAAGGCATCCAGATCATCCGCGGCGCGGTGCCCAGCGCGGTCCGCCGCGACCCGGCCACCGGCGAGGTCACGGTCACTGCCACCACCACTGACGGCTCACAGGAACTCCGGGCGGCCGAGGTACTCGTCGCCACCGGGCGCCGCCCGGTCACCGCCACGCTCGGTCTCGACACCGTCGACGTGCGCACCGGCGACCACGGCGAGGTGGTCGTCGACAGCCATCTGCGCAGCACCAACCCGCGCGTCTGGGCTGCCGGTGACGTCACCGCCCACCGTCAGTTCGTGTACGTCGCCGCGGCCCACGGCGCCCTCGTCGCCGACAACGCCCTCACCGGCGCCGGCCTCGAGGTCGACTACCGCCACCTGCTCCGGGTCGTGTTCACCAGCCCCGCCCTGGCCGCCGTCGGGATGACCGAACGGCAGGCCTCCGCTGCCGGGATCCGCTACGACAGCCGTGTCCTGTCACTCGCGCACGTCCCACGCGCGATCGTCAACCGCGACACCCGCGGGTTCATCAAGATGGTCACCGACGCCGACACCGGCCGCATCATCGGCATTACCGCCCTGGCCCAGGACGCCGGCGACCTCGCCGCCGCCGGGGTCTACATGCTCGAGGCCGGCATGACCACCAGCCAGGTCGCCAACCTCTGGAGCCCCTACCTGACCATGGCCGAAGGCCTCAAGCTCACCGCGCAGGCCTTCACCACCGACATCGCCAAGCTCTCCTGCTGCGCGGCGTGAACCTGCCCCGCACACAGGGACACCGATAGGGGACCGCCTCGCCCCGGGGCGCGAGACAAGAAAATGGGCGCCGATCAGCCCTACTTACTGGCACCCCTGCGTATCGGGCCTGCAACCACCGGGGAGTTCAGTCGATGCAAGAACTCCCGTCCCAGGCCTATATCTGGACGTCTTCACGACCTCTACGTGCTCGACCCGACGAGGACAGCACTGGACGACGCGATGACCGCCTTGCGGCGCCGCCATGAGGCCGCGGTCCGTTTGGGCCGCGTCACCGCACCACCATGACCACGATCGTCACCACGTAAGCCGCGGCGACCAGACCGATCCCCAGCAGGGTGAGCACCACCCCGCGCCGGGCCGGCCGCTGGCCCTCGTCCGGCCCGGGGCCCTTGCCGTGCTTCGCGGCCATCGCGCGCTCCTAAGACGTTGCTCAAGCATGTGCGGCTCTCGCGAGCGGGCTTCCGTGCCGAGTGCTACCAGCTCAGGTCGTGACAGCCGTCGCTGCCGGCGCCCTCCACCTGCAAGGTGGCATGGGCGATACCGTAACGGTCGCGCAGCACCCGGCGCGCGCCGGCAAGCACGGCGCCGTGGTCCGCGCCCTGGTCAGCGACCAGGTGGGCCGTGGCCACGTTCATCCCCGACGTCAGGGTCCACAGGTGCAGGTCGTGGACCTCCTCCACCCCCTCGACCGCGTCCAGGTCACCGGCGACGTCCTCCGGGTCCACCCCCTCCGGGGCGTGCTGGCCCAGCACCGCGATCACCTGCCTGCCCAGAACCACCGCCCGGATGATGACGAAGACCGCGATGAGCGCCGCGACCACGACGTCCCAGATCGGCTGGCCGGTGAGAATGATCAGCACGCCGGCGACCATGACACCCACCGACCCGGCGGCGTCGGCGATCACCTCGTAGTAGGCGCCCTTGACGTTCAGGCTGTCCTTGGCCCCGCTGCGCAGCAGCAGCATGGAGATGATGTTGATCACCAGGCCGGCGAAGCCGACCGCGAGCATGGCGCCGGAGGCCACCTCCGGCGCGTCGCCCAGCCGGCTGATGGCCTCGACCACCACGTACACCCCGACCGCGAGCATCGCCAGCACCGCCAACGCCGAGGCGAACACCTCGGCCCGGTAGGAGCCATAGGTGCGTCGCCCCGTGGAGTCCGGCCGGCTCGCGATGCGCGTCGCCAGCAGCGCCGCACCCAGCACCACCACATCGGCAGCCATGTGCCCGGCATCCGACAGCAGCGCCAACGACCCCGACACCAGCCCCGCGACCAGCTCGATCAGGAAGAAGCCCGCCGTCAGGGCGAACGCCCCCGCCAGCCGCCGACGGTAGCGGCCACCGGCATGCCCGGTCGCCGGGGCATGGCTGTGTCCCGCCCCCATCAGCCCTGCCCCTCGTGGCGGGCGTGCTCACGGGAGACGTCCAGCAGCATCCGCACATGCCCGTCAGCGAGGCGGTAGTACACCATCCGCCCCTCCCGGCGGTTCTCGACCACCCCAGCGGAACGCAGCACCCGCAGCACCTGGGACACCGACGCCTCCGCGACATCGACCGACGCCGCCAGGTCACACACGCACAGCTCGCCGGCCTCCAGCAACGCATACAGCACCCGGGCACGGCGCGGGTCCCCCAGGAGCTTGAACAGCCCGGCCAACCTGCCGGCCTCGCGCTCGTCGGGGATCCTCTCCCGGGTCAGCGCCACCTTCTCCGGATGGACGGCGGTGACCTGACACGAATCCAACGGCGTCACACTCATGCCACGACCATACACCTATGCAGATGTGCAGATATCAGCAGCGGGAGCCACACACGAGAGGTCAGCAGGTTCTGTATGCTCAGCGCATGCTGACTATTGCTTCGCGGCTGGACGTGATGAACCGGCTGGGCCGGGCGATGGCCGACCCGACCCGCTCCCGCATCCTCATGACACTCCTCGAGGGCCCGAGCTACCCGGCGGTACTCGCCCGCGACCTAGGGCGTGTCTGAGAATGGATCCAGGGCCTTAGCCAAACCCTCGAAGCATTATCAGACACGCCCTAGGGCCAGGTAGTGCTGGAGATCGGCGATGGGCATTCCTGCCGTGCGCATGCGGGTGATGAAGACCAGGCGGCGGATGGCCGGCGAGTCATAGCGGCGGTGCCCGGCATCGTCTCGGGGGACGCTCACCATGCCGATGCGTCCGTAGTAGCGCAGCGTGTGGGCGGTGACGTTGAGGTGAGTGGCGGCCTCCGAGATGTCCCACCAGGTCGTCGGATCATCCCGAACGAGATCTTCCAATGCTTCCAGCGAGACGCCACCGGGAGGGTCCGTAGCCAGGCGCAGGGCTTGCTCCAGCTCTGGGTTCATGTCCGCGACGCTAGGGCTTCGCGTGCGCTCGAACGCAACACGTGCCCGGGTAGCACATCTAGGACCTAGGCTCTTGCCCGTGCTAGAGTCTCAAGCATCATGATCAGCCCGTTGCCGCAAGGCGCGGGCTGATTTTCTTTGTGTGGGAGAGACGCGTGGAGTACACGAAGAAGTGGTTGCCTCTCGAGGCGCAGGTAGAGCGGCTAGTTGTAGGAGGGCATGACGTTGTTGACTCGGGTCGGTGCCAGTGAGGCCGGAGGAGCGTCTCCGCAGGAGGTATGAGGCCGATGGTAGTTGTAGTGGTTCACCCACACCGCCAGGGCCTCACGCCGAGCTTGCTCTGAGGTGTAGGGGCGGGCGTAGATGACCTCATCGACCATCAGCCGGTTGTACCTCTCCACCTTCCCGTTGTGGCGCGGGGTGTAGGGCCGGATCCTGTGATGCCGGCCCCCAAGCGAGACGACCTTCATGGTGAACTCCGCGGCCCGATAATTGGCCCCGTTGTCCGTGATCACCCGGTCCACGGTGATGCCGTGCGCGGCGAAGAACGCCCTCGCCCGGCAGAAGAAGCTCACGGTCGTAGCTGCCCGCTCATCGGGCAAGGCTTCGGTGTAGGCCAGCCGGGTGAACCCGTCCACCGCCGAGTGCAGGTAGGTGTAGCCGACCCGGCGGCCAGGCCCGCGCTTGGCCGCTCGCGCGTTCTCGCAGTCCCGGCCGTGAGCACGCCAGCCTCCCCCGTCAGGGATGCGCCCGATTTTCTTCACGTCCAGGTGCACCATGTGCCCCGGGCCGCGGGCGGTGATCTTCTGTGGTCGTTGGCGCAGGTCCTCACCCGTGGGCGCGAGGTCTGGCAACCGGGAGATGCCCAGCCGGTGCAGCCACCTCCCCACCGTTCGGAGGCACAGCTGGTGGCCTTCGGAGACGAGGTGGTGATGGATGCGGCGGGCGGACCACTTCTGGTCCCGGCGCAGGGCCTCGATTTCGGCCAGGATCGCGATGTCGAGCTGGGCGGGGCAGTGGTGGGGCCGGCTCGAGCGGTCCTGCAGTCCTGCCTCGCCCTCGGCGCGGTAGCGGGCGACCCAGGTGGCCACCGTGGGCCGGCTCACCCGGAACTCGGCTGCCACGTGTGCCTGCGGGATCCCGTCGTGCAGGTGGCGGTGGACCATCCTGAGACGGCCGGTCGGGGTCAGGGGTGCGTTAGCGTGAGTCATGAGCGGGTCTCTTCTGGCAGGTGGGTTGTTGAGGAACTTCCATCCTGCGGCAGGGACCCGCTCGTCTCATCTCAGCCCGTACCCCGTGGCAAGAACCTCATGACCCACAACAGCTAGTCCAGCGCGGTCTGGAGGTCGATGACCTGACGCGGGCTCTCCGACTGCTCGAGTCCGTGGGCTACTACCGAGTAACCGGCTACCTGTACCCGTTCCTGGAGTCCGAGAAGCAGGTCGATGACCAAGGGCACACCAAGATCCGGGTGCTGAATAGGTACCAACCGGGCACAGCCCTGCATCATGCCGAGGAGATCATCGACTTCGATCGGCAACTGCGCATGCTGGTCATGGAGGGTGTGGAGCGCATCGAGGTAGCAGTGCGTATGCGCATCGGCTACGTGTTGGGGCGGACCTCACCGTTCGCGCACGAGAACCCCACCTGCTTCGACGACTCGTTCACGCGGGCGAACACTGACAGTCGTGACCCACGCCCCAGCAAGCAGGTGTTGTGGCTGGAGCGGGTCAAGCAACGCCGGGACGGCTCGGACGAACAGTTCGTCGCCCACTTCCGGCAGAAGTACGACGACCACATGCCGGTCTGGGCGTTGACCGAGCTGCTGGAGCTGGGACACCTGTCGAACCTCTACCAGGGCATGCTTCAGAAGGATGCCGAGGAAGTCGCCACGGCCTTTGGGATCCCCCAGAAGAAGATGATGGGCAGTTGGCTGGCCAGCTTGAACTACGTGCGCAACGTGGCCGCGCATCATGCTCGGCTCTTCAACCGCAAGCTCCAGAACGCCCCGTCCCGGCCGGCGGCAGGCATGGTGCCCCTCCTCGACCATCTGCGGGAACCCGCCGCCCCCAAAGGGGACTTCGGCACCTACAACGCCTTGGCGATCATCGCCTACATGCTGCGGCCCATCGAGGCGGAGCGGTCCTGGGCGCCGCGCCTGGCCGAGCTGTTCCGCACCTTCCCCACATCGCATGCCCTCTCAGTCCAATCGATGGGTGTTCCGGAAGACTGGCACACGCTTGACCTGTGGCGGGGGTGAACTTCGGACGCGAGCTGAGGCCTTGGTAGCGGGTCGCAGTCGGTGGCGTGCATCGCTTCCGAATCTCCTCCGGCGGCCCGGGAGCGGGCCCATCCGGTTACGGGACAGGCCGACCCGGCGCCCTGAGAGGCTGTCTCGGATTTCGTGAAGGATGAGGGCAGTGATGAACTGTTCGGCTGTCAAGCTGGGTATGCCAGAAGCGACCCCCTGTCCCTCAGGGGATGGTGGGGGCGTTGTCCTGGTGTGAGGGCGAGGTCCTGATCCTTCAGAGGCGGCATGGCGGTCCGTCGTGCGGGGGTCAGATCAGCGGTGCGGCGCTCACGGACAGGTTGGTGCCCACACCCGTGGCGTTGAGGTAGACGACGGTGGTGCCGTAGCCGGAGACCGTGATGGACCGGTAGAGGGAGATGGCCGTGACGGCGGTCGAGCTGGCGCCCGTGGACCCGGCGACGCTGTAGGGGGACTGCCCCGTGGTGCCGCAGGCCTCAGTGCGGTCCAGGCCGAGCCGGCAGGTACCGTCGGTGCGTCCTACGGATCCGTTGGCCGGGACGGCGAGGCCGTTGGTCGCGTTGTAGGTCTTCCCGTTGTTCAAGGCGATCCGGGAGGTGCCGCCGTTGCTGGTGGAGGAGACGGATCCGGTGCGCACCCCGCAGGCCGCGGCCTCGTCGCTGAGGCGGAAGTCGAAATCGAGGGCCACCTGCTTGTTGGACAGCCTGCCGAGCGTCTCGTTGGTGATGCGCAGGTAGGTCAGGGTGAACGCCGAGGCTGGGAGGGGCTTGCCTGCGGTGTACCCCGCGCAGGAGGAGGCGGCCATGGCGGGCGCGGCCGTCGATGCGGCCACGGCCGGCACGGCCCAGGCGAGGCCGGTGGCTACTGAACGGCGGGAGATTTCCATGAGGGGTACTCCAGTTAGGGCACACAAAAGAATTCAGGTGCACACGATTAGGTTCGTGAAAGCAGGAGTGTTCGGCTACGGCCGTCGGTGCATCTGAGACTGCCGGGGTGCCGGGGTGTGGTCAGACCACCTGTCTCCTCAGAGTTCAGGTATGTTAAATCTCATGCATGCATCGCCATTGGAGCCTCGGATGACCGCCGGTGTGGATCGGCCGGCGGATGGCAAGGTCGCCGTGGAGAGGGTGGATCGCCCCGGTCGTCGGGGAATGCGGCTGCTGGGGCCGGCCTTCGTGGCGGCGGTGGCCTATGTGGACCCCGGCAATGTGGCTGCGAACCTGACGGCGGGGGCCCAGTACGGGTACCTGCTGGTCTGGGTGCTGGTCGCAGCGAACCTGATGGCCATGCTCGTGCAGTACCTCTCGGCGAAGCTCGGGCTCGTCACCGGCCGCTCGCTTCCGGAGCTGCTGGGGCACCGGTTGCCGCGCGGGCGGCGTTTGGCGTACTGGGTGCAGGCGGAGATCGTGGCCGCCGCCACGGATCTGGCCGAGGTGATCGGAGGGGCCATTGCCCTGCACATCCTCTTCGGTATCCCCCTGCTGGCCGGCGGGGTGATCGTCGGGGTGGTCTCGATGATCCTGTTGGGTGTGCAGTCCCGGCGCGGGCAGCAGCCCTTCGAGTTCGTCGTCGTGGGCCTGCTGGCCGTGATCACCCTCGGGTTCGTCTCGGGACTGTTCTACGGGCCCATCTCCTGGGGTGAGGCCGTGGCGGGCATGGTCCCCCGGTTCGAGGGAACCCAGACGGTGCTCCTGGCGGCCGGCATGTTGGGGGCCACGGTGATGCCCCACGCGATCTATGTGCACTCAGCTCTGGCGCGTGACCGCCATCAGGGGGCCCACGCTCATCCGGGCACCCTTGGCAGGCTGCTGCGGGCCACCCGGTGGGATGTGGGGCTGTCGCTTCTGGTGGCAGGGTCGGTGAACATCGCGATGCTGCTGCTGGCGGCGGCCAATCTCTCCGGGGTCTCCGGGACGGACAGCATCGAAGGCGCCCACGCGGCGATCACGACCGCACTGGGGCCGGCGGTGGGCGTGCTCTTCGGCGTCGGCCTGTTGGCCTCCGGGCTGGCCTCCACCGCGGTGGGCTCCTATGCGGGGTCGGAGATCATGGGCGGGCTGCTGCGCTGGCGCATCCCTCAGATGCTGCGGCGGGTGCTCACGCTGATCCCCGCGCTGCTGGTCATCGCCTCCGGGGTGGACCCCACCTGGGCGCTCGTCCTCTCCCAGGTGCTGCTCAGTATCGGCATCCCCTTTGCCATGATCCCCCTGGTCCGACTGACCGGTGCCCGGGCCGTGATGGGCCGACACGCGAACTCCACGCCCCTGCAGACGGTGGCATGGGTGGTCGTGGCTCTGATCGTGGCCCTGAACGCCGTGCTGCTGTGGCTGACGTTGACCGGGCAGGGGTGAAGGAGGTCCCGCTATCGTGCAGGCCATGAGCCTCGACGAGATCACTCCGGTGGCCCAGGACTACCTCAAGGCGATCTGGTCCGCCACGGAGTGGGGAGACGCGCCGCTGAGCACGAAGAGCCTGGCCGCACGCATGGGCACCACCGCGCCCAACGTCACCGAGACGGTCAAGCGCCTGGCAGCCCAGGGCCTGGTCGAGTACCAGCCCTACAAGCCCGTGACCCTCACCGGGAAGGGATGCGAGCACGCGATCGCGATGGTCCGCCGGCACCGGCTGCTGGAAAGCTTCCTCGCCGCGAGCCTAGGCTACTCCTGGGACGAGGTCCACGCGGAAGCCGAACGACTCGAGCACGCCGCCTCCGACGAGCTGATCGAGCGGATCGATCAGATGCTGGGCCACCCCACGCACGATCCCCACGGCGACCCCATCCCCACTCCCGCAGGGCAGCGGGAGCGGCCGGCCCACGCGGTCCGCCTGGATGCAGCCGAGCCGGGGTTCTACCGGGTCCTACGCATCTCCGACGCCGACCCGCAGCGTCTGATCCGCTTCCAGCAGGCCGGAATCGTTCCCGACAGTGTCGTCGAGGTGGCCGAGGCCGGCCACTTCCGACTGCGCGTGGTCGCAGTCGGGCCCGTGGAACTCATCGAGACGGATGCGGCTGCCATCTGGCTGGTGCCGAGCTCGACTCGAGGATGAATCGTCCCCACCTTCATTGCGCAGCGGT
>NZ_JAQMWO010000004.1:0-2363 GCF_037853785.1 Micrococcus sp. GPGPB33 | reverse complement strand
TCAAGGGCCATTGAGTTCTGCCCATAGGCGGCCAGTGTTTCTTCCCGCTGGTGGCCATCAGAACTGCCCACTGGTGGCCAGCTGGTTTGCCCGTTTGGGTGGTGGTGCTGGCCACCGTGATGGGATCAGTTCAGGTGGTCACGGTGGCGGTGGCCAGGGTCTTGGGCATCAGCTCGTCGAAGCCGGCCGGGTGCAGGTTCGAGCTGATCGCTACGGAGCGTTTCTCGTAGGCGGCGTCCACGATGCGGTAGAGGCCCTCGGCGGCATCGTCGGCGACCGGCAGCAGGCCGATGTCGTCGATGACGATCAGGTCGGCGCGCAGGATTCGGGCGACGGCTTTGGTGATGGTGTCATCGGGCCGGTGGGCCCGGATCATCGCCCCGAGGTCCTCCAGGGTGAACCAGGCCACCCGCGCCCTCCTCCACGGCCTGCTGGCCCAGGGCCTCGAGGAAGAAGGTCTTGCCGGTGCCGGAGGGCCCGCAGACCACGAGGTTCTCTCTGCGCGAGAGCCATTCCAGGGTGCGCAGGGACTGCTGGGTCGGGGCCGGGATCGAGGAGGCGCCCGGATCCCAGGTCGTGAAGGTCTTGCCGGTGGGGAACCCGGCGGCCTTGCGCCGGGCGGCGAGCATGGATCGGGCCCGACCGGTGGTCTCCTCGACCAGCAGGGCCTTGAGGACCTCGACCGGCTCCCAGCGTTGGGCCCGGACGGTGGCCAGTACCTCGGCGGCGATACCGCGGGCGAAGGGCATCTTCATTTGAAGGCCGCAACAGCGCCTCCAAAAGAACACGCAGCGCCGGTGCGGCGGTGTTCGGGGTGTGGATGCTCACCGGGCTGCCCCTCGGTGTTGGAGGTACCGAGGCCGGCCCAGCCGGTGCTGCCCCGGGTCAGGGACCGTTCCTCGGTGGCGGTGTGCATCCCGGTGCGGTGGCCGGCGGCGGTGAGCAGGGAGGCCAGGTCGCCGTGGGCGAAGAGTTGGTGCACCGCGGCCACCCCGAGGGCGCGGTCGACCTGGTCGGTGCCGGCGAGCTTGGCCAGGGTGACGGCCTCGGCCATCTTCTGACCGATCCGGCTGGCGCCGACCGCGGCGGCCTCCACCAGCCAGGTCCTCGCCCCGGCCCCGATGGCCAGGAACTCGGCCTCCGCCGCCGAACGGGGGCACCGGGGTGGAGTCCCCGGGCACCTTGTCCGTCTCGTTGCCGGGGAAGTGCGTATCGTCGATGGCCGGGGACCCGGGCCGGGCCACCGGGTGCCGGGCGACCTCCACCGGCCCCCTGCGCACCGGCGTGCATGATCACCACCATCGAGTCCGGTCCGGTGCCGTGATAGCGCACGAACACCTCGGGCCTCGAGCAGGTGCAAGGGCACCGGGAGGTACTGGGCGTTTTCGAAGGGGACCATCGGCGTGTTCTCCGGCACCTTCCGTCCCACCTCCCGTAGGTTCACGGTGTGCGCCGTGGCGGGGGATCCGATGCAACGCGCTGGTCTCCTCGGCGAGCATGTGGTCCGGGCGGCGCCGGGTCACCTGCTGCTCCCGGGAGTTCACCATGGCCATGAACCCCGCGCAGGCGGCCTCGAGCTCAGCGAACGAGGCGTACTGGTCCCGCAGGTTGGTGTCCTTCGGGACCAGGTCGGCCTTGGCCAGCTTCACCGCGTTCTCCACCCCGCCCTTGGCGGCCGGATCCGCTGGCTGGCAGGTCAGCACCTCCACGCCGTAATGCCGAGCGAACGCCACGGTGGCCTGGTTACGCACCGGCACCCCGGCCACATGAGAGACCGTCACTGTCTTCTCGTTATCCGTCAGCACATAGGTCGGCGCGCCCCGATCAGCCGGAAGCACCGGTCCAGGGCGGCGAACACACTCGGAGCCGTCCTATCACGCAGGGCGATGACGATCTGGTAGCGGGACCAGGCCAGCCAGGCCACGAACAGCACCGTCTTGGCCCCGTCGATCGCCGGCCCATCGCCGAAGTCGTACTGCAGCCATGCGCCCGGCTCGGTGATCCAGGGCCGGTGCACCCGGCGCTTCCCGGCCCGCCAGGCGGCCTTCCGGGTGGAGCGCTCAGAGCCGGTGTAGCCCATTGCGGTGAGCTTGGCGTGCACGACATCGGCGCGGATCCTGCCCGTGGAGGCCTCGACCCATTCCTCGATCTTGGGCAGCCAGACATCGGTGACCTTCGGGCGGCTGGCTCCGGATCCAGGGGTCTGGCCGGCGTCGCGGGCCCGCACCAGCCGGGCCACGGTGTGATGGGAGCAACCGGCCAGCTCGGCGGCGCCCCGCAATGACTTGGTCAGGTCATAGGCACTGAGACATGGTTTCTGCGGCATCCTTCATTCAGGGCCTCTTCCTCGCTGGATTCGATTC
>NZ_JAQMWO010000003.1:0-47841 GCF_037853785.1 Micrococcus sp. GPGPB33 | reverse complement strand
GACTGGACGGTTTCTCAGACACACCCTAGCCGTGCGTGCGCCCGTAGGGGGCGCGCCAGGCCGATTCTTCTGCCCGAATGCGGGTGACCCACCCAGCGGGCACCCATGCCTGCAACCGTTCGGTGCTGGGCGCCTCCTCCCAGGCGATCAGCACATGGGTGCTCGACCAGCGGGCAGCCATCGCATCGACCCGTCCCCGGTCGGGGAGCATGACCCGCACGTAGGGGGCGTCCTGGTAGAGCGCGGAGTGGACCTCCTCGGGGCTGCGGAAGGCCGGCGGCTCGTAGACCGGGATCACGACGCCGCGCGCGGGCCGCGGGCGGCGTCGTGGCGAGCCTTGCGGGCCGCGCGCATGCTGGCCTTCTGGGCCGGCTGCTCGTAGAGGACGAAGGCGGCCTCCCAGAGCAGCTCGGCGACGTCGGCGATCTCCTCGGGGGCGTACTGCACGCCGGCATGGATGCTGTCGTTGCCCACGACGCGGGACTCATGCAGGTCCTCCAGCACCTCGGCGTCCAGCCGCGGGGTCAGGCTGTTGATCTTGGCCTTGAGGTCCCGGCCGGTGCCGCCCTGGTCCTTGACCATCTCCTCGGTGGCCGCGCGGTAGAGGACGCCGGCGGCGCGCAGTGCCCCGGCGTCCTCGCAGATGCTGGCCTCCTCGTAGATCGAGGCGACGCCCGCTGGGGCGGCCTCGGGAAGCTGCCGCGGGGGCTTGGCCGGCACGATCATCGTCCGGGACGTCCGTTCCTCAGCGGTCATCGTCCGGTCGTCGGCCTCACGCTCCCTCGAGTGCTCGAGGAAGACGATGGTGCGATCGCAGAACTGGCAGCTGTAGACAAGGACCAAGTCCCTGGCCTGGCGCATCCTCTCGAGGTACCCGGTCGCACCCCCTGAGCCGGGTCTGGCACGGGCTGGCGCGCGTAGTACGGATCCCAGGTCGGGCTCACCTGTGCCCGGCCGACGAGGTCGGCTGCCACGTGGTGTCCGCAGTGGGGGCAAAGGCCGGTGCCGTCGGTGAAGTCCTCGCTCATGCCGGGCAGTCTAGGGGCGGGCTCCGCGCGTCTGGGCCTGCTCACGCTGGGCCACACGCGCGCTGTGCAGCGCTCCGGGCCGGGGGGAGGTCTCGTGCTTGAAGGCCAGGTAGTCGACGACGTCAGGCTCGCACCAGAGCCGGCCGCGGGTGACCGGCTCGGGGAACTGGCGGTCGCGCTGGCGCAGGGAGCGGGCCGAGCGCTCAGCCACGCCCAGCAGCTCGTTGACCCGCGGTTCAGCGACCAGGCCGATCACCCGCGGGTCCAGGCCCGCCTCGTGCAGCTCGGTGGCCGCACTGGCCGCGCGGTGGCGCACGGCGGTGGTGGCCGCCTCGTAGGAGTTGGCCCCGGCCGCGCGGGCGAGGATGTCCAGCAGTGCCGCGGGGGGCCGGTAGGGGCCCTGGTGGGCGTGGGGGTCCAGGGCCTCGTCCCACCGGCGTGCCGGCGGGGCCGGCTTCTCGTGCTGATTCATCCCCATCGGGTGCGTCCTCCTCGTCGTCCCCACCGGCGGGCGCCGGCCTCATCCTGGGCCACGCGCTCCTCCTTGGAGCGCACGGCGTTGAAGCTGGTCACGGACAGTCCCACCAGCTGGCCCTGCGTGACGGCGTCGCGGGCGTAGCGGTCGCCCATCTGGGAGGCGATCCAGCCGCCCATGTCCCCGCCGTTGCGGTCGCGCACGTCGGAGACGACGTCGGCGGCCAGGTAGCCACCCTTGGAGCCGACGTCGAAGGTGCGGGTGCGGCCGCCGCCGATGTCCACGGTGGCGCGGATGTGCACGCGCTTGTCCTGGTGGCGGGCGCCGCGGGCGACGTTGACGATGGACATGCGGGCCGCGTGCAGGCCGGCCCCGCGCTCGGGCGATCCGACGGTCTTGGGCAGCTGGATCCGCACGATGCGGTTGCCGTCGGGCAGGTGGGTGGTCGTGGTGGAGTGGCGGGTCAGGGAGGGCCCGCGCCGGGTGTCCTTGGGGACCACGGTGGGCTTCTTGGCACCTCGCTTGGCTCGCACGGGCACGATCTTGCCGGCGGCGTTGCGTCGACGTCGGGGTGCCTTGGAGACGGCGCCGGTCTCGTGTAGCTCGGTCAGCGCGTCCCGGTAGGACTCGCCCGAGGTCTCCCCGCGGGCGATCTTCTGCATCATGCGCGGGGAGCGGTTCATGGCCGCGCCGAGTTCGGCCCAGGTGAGTCCGTAGGCCGAGCGCACCCGGGTGACGAGCTCGGCGGGGCTCAGCTGTGCCGGGTCACTCACCGTCGGCCTCCTGCTCGTCGTCGCCGGGCAGGTAGTCCGTCCCGTCGACGGGGGCGGCCTGCATCTCGTACTCGGAGTAGGCGGCGTCCACGCCCAGGCGCGCGGCCTTGGCGCGCAGCCTGTTGCGGGCGGTCTCGTCGGCGGGAATCTTCAGCGGTCCGGGGACGTAGCCCTGGAGGCGCATGCGTCCCACCCGGCCGTCATCACCGCCACCACGTTCCTCGGTCAGAGACCAGGAGGGGACCTCGGTGGCGTAGATCGCGTCGCCGCGCACGCCCAGCAGGGTGTGGGCCGGCACGTGCAGGGCCCCGCCCTGGAAGCCACCGGCCATGGGTCCGGAGAGCATGCGCGCCCGGGCCCGGCCCCAGACCTGCACGGCGAACTCGGGGTGGTAGTAGCGCTGAGCCTGGCCGTCGAAGCGCGGCTTGGTGGTCCAGATGAAGGCCTTGCCGTGCTGCTTGACGTCGGGGGCGTTGGCCGGGACCTCCTTGGGGTCGAAGGTGATGTGGGTCTGCACGCGCCCGCGGGCCGCGAAGTTGCCGATCGTGTTGATCAGGATCGAGCGCAGTGCCGCGGAAACGGCGGTCTTGATGATCTCGTCCATCAGCGGGTCGCCGGCGACGGCGGCGCGAGCCTTGACCAGGTTGTCCTTCCAGGTGTCCAGCGGGCGTGCACGCACGCGCCGGTCGCGGTCGCGGGCGCCAGGGACATCGGTGGTGAACGCGACGGACTCGATGGGGTCCAGCTGCCAGCCGTGGCGGGCGGCGACGAAGAACTCGGCAGCGTCGATCCAGGCGCTCCCGGTGGCGCCGGGGCGGTTGGGCCAGTACCAGCCCTCGGAAGCCTTCTCGTGCTGGACGCCGATCAGGCCGATGTGGTCCCAGGTGTCGGGGACCTTGAACTGCACGTGCACGCGAGCGCGGGCGTAGGGGTTCTCCCGGAGCATGTCCGCGGTGTCGTCGCGGCGCAGCCGGTAGCCGGGGCCGATGCCCAGCTCACTGCACATGGCTCCGTACATGAAGCGGCCGTCGACGTAGGCGAAGCCGTCGATCTTGGGGGTCTTCGCCGGGTCGCGCAGGGGGATGCAGTCCGGGTGAGTGTCCGAGGAGGATCCGGCCACGAGGTGCTCGACGTGGTGCTGGCCGGAGGTGCGGTGCAGCTCCTCGGCGATGTCCTCGGTCAGCGGGTACGGCTCGAGGTTCTTCGGCAGGGTTAGGGCCCAGAGGTTGGCGCCGGTGGCGGTGGGGCTGTCCATGAGCTTGGCTCCGCGGAAGTGCGCACCGATGATGCCTTCGGTGGCCTGCCAGGCCAGGCGGGCCTGATCCGGGCTCAGCGGGGCGTCGCCGAACCACCCGGAGACGAACTGCACCAGCATGCGCTTGCCGGTCTGGCGGTGCTCGAAACGGCCGGTGGCCGGGGAGCCGAGGTTGTGTCCTCCGTCGATCCAGCCGGGAGTCTGCACCAGCAGCCAGTGGCGCTTGCCCGGCGTGGCCACCGGGGTCTTGCCCGTGAAGAAGATCCGGTCCACACCGACGGCGGCCGCAGTGTCGAGCATGTCGGTGAGGTTCGGGTTCTTCCGACGCGGGCCGATCTTCGGCGGCACCGCCTGCCCGTTGTCCAACACGCCCCGGCCCGTGGTGTAGTCCGCCCACAGGTTCTTGCGGGCGGCGAGGTTGCGGTAGGCCACGGGGCGGAACGTGGTGGGGGTGTTGTCGCGCAGGCCAACGCGCCCTCCGGGACGCTCGCGGTTGGAGTAGGCCATGGGGACCTCCGGTCGATCTGACAGTTAGAGCAATCCTACATTGCGCTAAGCCTCCTCGGTAGGGAGCAGGTCCAGCGCGTCGAGCTGGCCGGGCAGCACCGCGGGCGGGGACGTGTCGTGGAGGTCGGCGTCGAGCTGCACCAGGTCCCCCTTCTCAGGCCGCAGGCTGCGCCGCCGGGATGGCCCGCAGCTGCTTGACGATGCGCGCGAGGAGCCAGCAGATCACGGGGATCCAGCCCAGGGTCAAGCCGAGGTGCACGCCCTGGTCGGCGCCGACGGCCGTCCACACCGCCCAGGGCAGGAGCGAGCTCATCTGGACCGCCAGGTCCCACCCGGTGGGGATGCCCCGACGGGCCATGCGCAGCCCCATCCCCCCTGCGCAGAGCACCAGGGCGCCGGCGCCGGCCAGGCCCACGATCACCTCCCCCGCGTGGCCGGTCCGGGCGACGATCACCACTCCGGCGACCGCCATGGCCACGTCGCGGAGCAGGAAGACGGCTCGGTCGGCGGTCGCCATGGTCGCGCGGGCTGCGGATCCGGCGGGGGCCGCACGGTTCCACGCCCGCGAGGTCAGGGTCGCGAGCGCGGCGGCCGCGAGGACGGCAGCCGCCAGTGCGACGAGGGACGGGTCGGGGGCATCCGTCAGGGCGGGCAGCGCCGCCATGTTGGCGAGGAGGGCGAGCGTTGCGACGTCGGTGGTCAGCTGGAGGCCGCGGGTGGCAGCCCAGCGTCCTCGCAGCTGGGAGGGGGAGAGCGTGGTGGTGGGCATGGGTTGGCTCCGTTCCTGGGGCATGGGTCAGTTCGTCGAGGGGTCAGATCGCGTGGTCCGGTGACCGCGCCTCACGCCAGGCCTGCGACAGTTCCCGCGGCGGCAGGTGGGCCAGCGTGGTCATCTTCGGCGGCGGCACCGGATCCAGCTGGAAGGGGACGTGGGCGCTCTGGTGCAGGAAGGTCTCGTAGTGCTCACCCTCGGGACCCCAGAGCGGCAACGGGGCCGGGCATGCGATCCCTGATCCCTCGAGGAGTCGTCTTGCGCGGCTGTTCCGGCACTGGGAGACGGCCTTCACTGCCTTGACGGTGAGGGACCAGACGGCGCGGAAGGCGATCAGTGCCATTAGCAGCCAGAGGAGCCAGAGCGGCAGCCCGAGATCCTGGTCCATCACCGCGAGGGCGGCCATGAAGACCGTGTAGCCGGCGAGGATGCCGAGTGCGTTGCTCCCCAGAATGCGGGCGTGGGCGCGCTCTGCCGGCCAGGGCTGGCGGGCGGCCGGCACCTGGGCGATCACCGCCCGCCCCTGTTCGGTGTCCGGGATCAGCCAGACCCCCACGCGGGTGGGGTGGGGGATGATGGCCGGCTCCTCAAGAGGACCGTGCCCGCTCGAGGCCGGCTCACCCGGCATGGCGAAGCTCCTCGAGCGGGACGGTGCGCCATAGGGAGGTGTAGACCACGGTGGCCCCGAGGTCGGCGGCCAGGGACTGGCCGAGGTGGTGGGCGATGCCGCGGCAGGAGACGGACAGGTGGATCCCGACGGAGCGGCCCAGGCGATGGATGCCCAGCAGGAGGTTCTCGGCGACGTCGGCCTCGTGCTCCCCGGCCGGGGCGAGGTCGGCCCAGCGCTGGCGCAGATGGGCGTAGTCGTCCAGGACGAGCACGATGGGCTGGAAGGGCTCGGGGCGCTCCTGGGCGAGGGAGGCGACCTCCACCAGGTGGTAGCGCTCGCGCATCAGCTCGCTGGCGGCACGGATGCGCTCGAGCTGGTCGCTGACGTCGGCGGTGACCACCTGCGCGTACCGATGGTCCTCGACCTTGTCCAGCTCCCCGGGCAGGCCCAGGCCCCAGGCCTGCCAGCCCACGGAGACCGCGGTCTCCATGATCCCGCGCTGGATCACGCTCTTGCCGCTGTCGCGGTCGCCGATGATCAGCAGGTGACCCTGGTGGGGGTCCCAGAGCACGTGCTCTCCGGCCTCGACGGGGCCCAGGTCGATCGTGGCCTGCATGTCGGCGGCCGGCGCGGCCTCCGGGGCCGGGGAGGCGTAGCGGTCGGGGAGGTAGCCGTGCCAGTGGTCCCCGGTGGCCTCGTCCACGGTGACCGGCGCGCTGGAGTAGCCCATCTTGCGCAGCTTCTCGACGGCCGCGGGGTCCTGGGAGACGTCGACGAGGGTGTGCGGGATCTTGTGGGCGCGCAGGTGGGCCTTCACGGTCATGCAGGGGCCGCAGCCGGGGCTGGTGTAGATCGTGTACATGGGTGCTCCTCGGTCGGAGATGGTCGGGGCCGTGGCCGGCCCTCACTTCCCATAAGGCCGGCATCCGGCGCTGATGTCCCTCCCCGTTCCGGGGTCAGATTTCATGCGCCGGGTGCAGAAGCAGCGCGTCGGCGGGGATCGTCGAGGTGTGCTCGAGGTGCCCGACTTCGAGGCCGGCGGCCAGCAGGGCCTGGACCGCGGGGTGGTCCTCGGCCAGGTCCTGGAGGAGGACCAGGGGGACGTGTCGCGGAGATGCGGCCGGCGCCGCTTCCTCGGCCGGCGCGGCCGGCAGCGGCGGCTCCGTCGCACTATCCGCAGTGAGGGTGCCTTCTGGCTCGGCTTCTGGCGTGGGTTGTGGTGTGGGGTCCAGGCCGGCCTTCCGTTGCAGGCGGGCGAGGTCGGCGTGGCGGGCCGGGGGCAGCTTGGCGGTCTCGAGCAGCTCGAGGGCGCGGGTGAGTCCGGTGTGGTCGCCGCTGGCGAGCCAGGTGGCCACGATCAGGCCCACGCGGCCGGCCTTGCCGGAGTCGTGGCCGGGGTCGCCTGGAACGGGGTGGGCCGCGGTGAGGTCGTCGAGCTGGGCGTGCTTGAGCCCGGCGGTGAGCAGGCCGGTCAGTGCACGGCGGTCGCGGGCGGAGAAGGTGCGGGGCACCTGGTCAGGATGCCAGGTAGCCCAGGACGGCGAGCAAGGCGAGCACGTGCCCGGCGACGAGGTACGGGGCCATGGGCACGCGGGTCTTGCGCTGGCCGCGCAGCAGGGCCGGGACCGCGCCGAACAGGGCTGCGAGCACGTAGCTGGCCAGGATGGCCAGCACCCAGGCACCGGGGCCGTGGGCGCCGATGGCCAGGGCGGCCACGGTGACGAGCTTGACGTCGCCCATGCCGGTGCCGCCGATCAGGTGCATCACCATCAGCACGACGGCGGCGATCACGGTGACCACCAGCCCCTGGAGGGCCCAGGCGCCGTAGCCGGTGACCAGCAGGCCCACCGCGGCGCCGAGGTTGATGGTGCCCAGGGCGGCCACGGCCCAGTTCGGGATGAGCCGGTGGGCCCGGTCCACGCGCGCCATGTAGATGCCCAGGCAGGCCAGGGCGATCAGGGCGAGCGCGGCGTGGACCATGAGCACGGGCAGCCCGGCGACCGCGGCGCCGGTGATGCCCAGCAGGGCAGCCAGGGCCACGCCGGGGCCGATCAGGGTGCGCACCGTCCGCGGCGGCACCGTGTAGGGCGCCGGGGCGGGGTCGGTGGCCGCGGGGGACGTGTCGTGGAGATCAGGCGACACGGTAGCCATGGGCCCGCAGCTCCTCGATCAGGGCGGTGGTCTCCACCTCGGGCTCGAGGTCCTCCTCGAAGGACTCCAGGTAGGAGTAGAGCTTCTCGATCAGGCGGGTGACCTCGGTGTGGTTGCCGGCGGCGGCCTCGGTGACCAGGGCGTCGCGCCAGGCGGCCTCGTTGGCGGGGTCGATCGCGCGGCCGACGCGGGCGGCCAGCTGGGCGTGCTCGCGGTGGCCGGCGGCCAGGGAGCGGGCCACGAGCTCGTGGGCGGCGTCGCAGATGGTCTGGACCATCTCCTGGACCAGGGTCTCGGTCCAGGCGACGTTGGAGGCCTTGGCGTGCTCGAAGGGCACTCCCCTCACCAGACGCATGGCGGCGACCAGGGCGGGGGTGGAGGCCTTCACGGGGTCATCGCCGATCAGGGACTGCACGACTTGCCAGTCGGTGAGCACGTCCTCGTGGACGCGGTAGCCCTCGCTGCCCACGGCGGGCAGGTAGGGGGTGCCGTCCGCGGCCTGGCCGAGCAGGCGGCGGGTCTGGCCGGTGAGCTTGTTGCGGTTGCTGGAGGCGGACTTGCCGTCGGAGCGCTGGGTGGGCCAGAACGCGGCGTGGACGGCCTCGGCGCTCGCGCCGGGGTGCAGGGCCAGGTAGGCGGCCAGGGCGACGCAGCGGGCGGTCTGGGTCGTCGAGACCTCGCCGGTGGCCGCGGTGACGGGGGCCTGGCCCTGGGCGCCGACGAGCTTGAGCTCGCCGAGCATCAGGATCATCGGGGTCTGGGTGGTGGCCTGCTCCAGCAGGTGTGCGGCGTCCAGGTCGATCTGCTTCTGCGGGTCGGTCGAGGCCAGCTGCTCGGGGGCGGCGTCCTTCTCGTCCTCGTCCTCGTCCTCCGCGGGGGACGTGTCGTGGAGATCGGTGGCCGCCTCCTGCTGCGCCGGCTCGGCGGTCGCGGCCGGCTCGGGCTCGGGGGCAGTCTCGGCGGGTCCTGCGGTCTCGGTGACTGCGACGACGGCCGGGGTCTGGTCCTGGGCCTCGGGGGTGATGTCCTCGGGCTCGGTCGGCACGGCGGCCGCCGCGGCTTGGTCCTGGCTCTCCTCGTCCTCGTCCTCGTCCATGGTGTCGTGCGGGGCGGGCGCAGGGGTCGAGGTGTGGCGGGCGGCCTGGGCGGCGAGCACGTCCTCCTCGTTCTCCTCGGCCGGATCGGTCTCGTCCTCGGCGGTCTCAGCGGTGGGGACCGCAGGCTCGGGGGTCAGGGGCAGGTCCTGGGTGTTCTCCTCCTCGTGGAGCATCTCCTCGAGATCGGCCACCGCGCTGAGGTGGGGGCGCTCGTCCAGGACGGTGTTGATGTCGATCGTGGCGGTCGTCCCACGGCCGGTGGAGCGGGGGTTCTCCAGGGCGGTGGCCAGCAGCTCCTTGATCCGCTCGCCCTCCTCGGGGGTGATCTTCTGCGGGCGCAGGTGTTGATTGACCGGGAGCAGGTCGGCGTGGTCCTCGTCCTCGAGGTTCAGGATCCAGTCGGAGGCCAGGGGGTTGGCGGTGGTGACCGCGGCGATGCCCAGCCGCGGGATGGCTCCGGCCAGGTCGGTGAGGCGACGAGCCTGGGCGGGGGTGGGCTCCAGGCCCAGCAGGACGATCTCGGGGCCGAAGGCCTCTTCCTGGTTGGCGGCGCGGGCCTGGTCGAGGGTGGCGGCGTCCTGCTCGTCGAGGGCGCGGCGGATGTCCTTGGCCTTGCCGTCGAGCTGGCCGATCAGCTGGTCCAGGTCGTCGATCTGGCGGACGCGGCCGTCGCTGACGACCTTGGCCAGGCCGTCGGCGACTCCGACGAGCGTGATGGTGACGTTCTCGGACCAGCTGGAGGTGGCCAGCTCCACGGCCATGGCATCGAGGACCTGGGTGGTCAGCTGGGGGTCGCCGTCGATGCCGAGGGTGCCCAGGCGCTCGAGGTCGAGCAGGACCTGGGAGCGAGTGTCGTCCTGGCCGACGGTGACCAGCGAGGGGTAGGGGGCGGCGGGCAGGTCGGGGTCGATGTCGATGGAGCCGGAGGCCAGCGTCCAGACGACGCCGTCGTCGGTCTCGGCCACGAAGGGCTCGGGCAGCTGCGCGGGGGCCATGAGGTAGAGGGCGATCTGCTCGGGCGAGACGCGCACGAGGAACAGCTCAGGCAGGTCCTGGCCGTTCTCGTGGGCCCAGCGGGCCAGCCAGCGCTGGACGACGTCGAGCTCCTCAGCCTGCTCGGGCTCGGCGACCACGCGCAGCTGGGTCTCCAGCTGCGCGGTCTGCTCCTCGGGCATGGGGACGGACTGGCCGGGCTGGCGGCGGCGGCGCTGGAGCTGGCGGCGCAGGCCGACGATGCCCAGCAGTCCGGCCGCGGCGAAGGCGCCGATGCCGCCGATGGTGGCCCATGCGGGGACCTCCTCCGGGGCAGCCTGCTCCTGGTGGGAGGACAGATCGGCGGGGGCCGGCGCGGTCTGCGTGAACGCGCTGCCGGGGACGGCGGAGGGGCCCTCCTGCTCGGCGGAGGCCGTGGAGGGTGCCGCAAACACGGCCTCGCCGGGCAGCGGGTGCTGGGCGTCCTGGGCCGGCGTGGAGTCCGAGGCGGCGCTCGGGGCGGCGGCCGCCTCGGGGGCCGGCGTGGCCGAGTCGTCGGCAGGGGCGGAGGGTTCGGCCGACGCCGATGCGGAGGGCGCCGCCGGGGCGGGGGCCTGCTGGGCGTCCGTGTCGGTCTGCGCCGGGGCGGGGGCCTGCTGGGAGGGGGCCGGTGTCGCGGAGGTGGAGCCGGCGCCGGTGGGGCCGTCGGGCAGCTCCACGGTCCAGCCGGTCATGATGAGGTCGGGATCGGTGAGGGTCTGGCCGTCGGCCTGGGGCGTGGAGCGCATCTGCTCGGCGATCTCGCCCCACCGGCTGCCCTGGCCCAGCTCGTCCCGGGCGATGCCCCAGAGCGTGTCTCCCTCCTGCACGGTGTAGGTCCGCTCCCCCGCGGCGGCAGGGGTGTCCTGGGTCGTGTCCTGGGTGGTCTGGCCCTCCTGGGCCATGGCGACGGCGGCGGGAGCGGAGGCGGTGTCCTGCGGGGTCAGGGCGAAGGCGGGGCTGCCACCGCCGAGAGCGAGCACGGCGGCGATCAGCGCGCCGGCCAGGGCCTGCTGCGGACGCAGCGCTCCGCCCAGGTTGGGGGTCTCGACGCGGCGGATGAGGCTGATCACCTCGACCACAAGCGAGTAGACGAAGGAGGCCCAGAAGCCCCACGCGATCAGTGGCAGCACGGTGCCCATCAGGAACGTGCCGCCGAAGTCGATGCCGGTCAGGGCCTGCTGGAGCTCGGCAGTGCTGGGGATGGGGTTGCCGGCCAGCAGGATCAGGGCGGCGGGGATGCCGACCACCAGGGCGGTCAGGGCCAGCAGGGCCGCAAGGCCTTTGAGGGTGCGCATGGGGCGTGTCTCCGCTCGCGTGGGTAGAGGTCTTCACGGGGTAGAAGGCTGGGGCGGTCCCCCGATGTCCCTTCTAAGTTGATCTGAGGTCAGTTTAGGCGGCGAGGTGGGCCGCCTCAAGGCTGTCACGCTCCGCGCCACCTTGCCGGAACAGCATCCGCATGGCCGCCAGGGCCGCGGTTCGAGCCGGAGACTCCACTCCCGCGGCCGCCGCGCGCGCTCGCGCATCCGCCTGGCGATCCCGGTGCATCGCCTCGCGCGCCGCCTCCGCCCGCTCACGAGCTCGGGCAGAGGCTGAGGCGAGCACGAGCCCGCCGGCGTCCTTCCAGTGCTCCAGGCGCCACCGCAGGTAGCCGCGAGCTCGAGCGGTGTCCTGGCCGGCGTCCAGGCTGTGGAGCCGGTGCGCGCCCTGGGGGGTGTGGTCCAGGGCGTGGAGCAGGTCGGCCGGGGTCCAGCCGGCCTCGAGGAAGGGACGGATCAGCGAGCGGACGTCCCGGGCCGAGAGCACGCGCAGACCCAGAGCGCGATCCTGGACGGTGCGGGCGGCGGCCAGCTGCTGACGACGGGTGGCCACTGCGCGGTTGCAGGGCCAGAGCTCGACGAGTCCGCGGTCGCGCGCGTGCGTGGTTCCTCTACGAGTTCTAGTAAGTGAATCCTCTAGCGAGGAAGGGTGCCAGTTTTTCTCCACAGCCCCACGGATCCGACGCTGACCTGCACGCTCCCGTGCTTCGGCCGCGGCGTCGGCACGGTGCCTGGCGAGGATCTTCTCCACGGCCAGGTGGGCGGTGCAGCACAGCACGTAGACCGCCGCCTCGTTGATCCGCTTGCCACGCTCGTCCGGGGTCGCGTAGGCGGCAGAGCGTCCGGCGGCGACGCGTCCGATCACCCCGTGTCGCATCAGCCAGGCGATGGCCGCGGTCACCGTCGAGGCGCTCCGGCCGATCATCTTCGCCAGGCGCTTGTGCCCGGGACGGGAGATCATCTTCGACCAGTCCGCGCAGGCCACCAGCGCACCCACCAGAGACTCCATCAGCCGCCGACGGGTCCGGGAGAGGTCCTGCCAGGCAGGCAGTGCCCGCAGGGCGGGAACGGCGTCGCCCAGGTGCTCCAGACGCCGGGAGCCGGCGGGCACCGCGGCCAAGATCACGTCGATGTCGCCCTCCCGGGCACGCGAGGGCCGGCGCCAGTTCTGACGGCACGGATTCGTGATCCGACCCCGCGCGGGCCGGGCTGGTTTCCGGCGATGGCGCAGCAGTCGGGCGAGGGTGGACTCCCCCAGGCACGGCGCCGAGGACACGGCCGACGGGAGGGGGGACGTGTCGCGGAGAGGGATTTTGGGTAGACTTGGGCACGACAACAGCAACGTGCCTCCTTCCAGGGAGGGACAGAGCCGGATCCCTTGGCGGGGATCCACCCGAGATCGAGAGCTTCACTGGCGAGTGAGAAGCAGCTCTCGAACAACTGAAATCTTCAGACCGGCACCCTTGGCGGGGTTGCTAGTCGCAAGAAGGCGGTTCCGTTGGCGCGGGGCCGCCTTCTTGCATGCTCAGGCGATCTTCACGTCGAAGGCCTCCTGTCCGTTCGACTCGGGGACCTCGTTGGCGTCGAGGTCGGCCAGGATCAGGGATGCGACGTAGTCGGTGACGGTCTCGCCCCGGTAGTCCACGCGGGCGTGCAGTTTCTGCTCATAGGACCGGGGGAGCTTGGTGGTCACGCTGAAGCGGTCTCCCTTGGACGGGCGACCGCCAGTGCGCCTGGTGGGGCGAGGGTTCGACGGGGGCGTGCGCATGGTCACAGAGTATCCCAATCCGATTCGTCCGAGTCCGTGCCTGGAAACAACACGCCGGGGCAGACCAAAGGTCTGCCCCGGCGACTGCTCACGGCCGGACGTTCAGGGCGTGGAACTCCCCGATTCGCACGTCCTGCGACGAGCGCGTCACGGTCTCGATTACCCCGGACTGGTCCTGGGCCGTCCACTCCACAGACCACGCCGTGATCGCCGTGACCGTGTAGGTCGGGTTCGACATCTTCATGTACGTGTGCCCGCAGTCCGGGGACTCCTCCTTGCCGAAGCGGTCCTCATACGGCGTGCCCGGCCCGTCGCAGATCACCTGCGTACCGTCGCCCATATCCCAGGTAACGCGCACCGGCCGCGCCGTGGCCTGCACCGCAACCCCGTTCATGTCCTTGCTGACCGTGTACGGCCCCCACGCCCGCGGATTTTCCGTGTTCTCCACCCACATCCACGCGGGCAGGCCGACCGCTCCGGTGCCGTCCTCCTGCACGGAGTACGGCACCATGCCGATCTCGATCCCCTCGAGCCGCATCTGCGTCACGAGCTCACGTGCCGCCTGTTCCGCATCCGCCGCTCCTGCCGCGGACGGCCGCTCCCACCAGCGCTGGGGGTAGTTCCTGAAGACGTCGGTTGCGCTTTGCCACTCGGGCACGCATTCCTCCCACGCGCCGCGAGACGGGTCCTTGCCGTCAGGAGGCGGCGGCTGGTTCTCCATGAGGCGCCACATGCAGTTCTTGGCCGGGTCGACGTTCTGGTCGCACTCCCCACGTTCGTGCGTCCAGCCCGTCTGGCAGTAGTTCGCCGTTGGTTCGCTCTCCCCGGGCCCCACGACGGGTTGCGTCAGATCGCCGCCACCAGGGCTTCCCGGCTTCTCCCCCGCACCGTGCAAGCGCCGAATCGGCACTCGGCGTCGCCGGCGGCACTGGCTACGGGAGGGGCAACGACCGCCGCCATCATCATGGCCACCGCCGCCAGCAGAGCACTGCCCAGACAGGTGACTCGTCGCATCTGCATCAGCATGACTTCGGATTCCCCTTCTCGTCTCGCATCACGTCTCGAGTAGCAACCTTCCAGGAGCTGTCGTCGTCCTGCCAGGTCACGATGTACGTGGTCTGATAGCGCAGCGCCGATCCAGAAGAGACAGGCTTGCCATTCTTGTCCTTCACGGAAACGGAGGTGTTGTCCTCACACACCAGCAGCTGGGCGTTGGAGTGAGGGACCTGCTTGCCCTCCACGTTGCTAGTCCCCCCGATGATCGCTTCCAGCAGTTCGACTCGAGACTTTCCCGTGTAAGTCTCACCGGATGACTCGATGGCCTTCAGCTGCTCGAGGTCCTGACTGAGGTAGGGCTCCCGAGCCGCGAGACCCAGCAGCTCCCCATCCACAGAGTTCTGCTTCAAGAAGTGGTCGTTGATGGCGTAGTACAACTGCAAAGCCTTGAAGCCGTGCTCCTTCGCCATCTCATCATTCGTCGGCCGGTCGGACGTCACCGCAGCGAACGTCGAAGCCTTGCTGCTAGAGCTTGCACTCCCAGCTGACGAAGATGCCTCGCTTGCGGACGACGGCACGTCCTGGATCGGCTCCAGCGAGGACTGCGAGGCGCTCGCGGACGTGGAATCGCCGCTCGGCTGGCCGCCGCCGTTGCAGCCGGTGAGCGTGAGCGCCAGAGCCAGGACGGCTCCGGTGTATGCGGTGGTCTTGGTGACGCGGCTCATGGTGTCTCCTTGCGGTCAGCGGGTGTTCGAGTGGATCTGGGCGGTGCCCTGGCCGTGGCCGGTCAGGACGCCGGTGGGGATGAAGCGCGGGGTGTAGGCCACGTCGACGTCCACAGTGACCTTGGTGGGGGTGACGTTGACGGTGCCGGTGGCTCCGGCTTCGGCGATCATCCCCTGGGCGGCGCGCGCGGCGGCCGCTCTGTCCAGGGTGATGTCCTCGCCGCGGGCGGCTCCGGCCGTGGTGCCAGCGTTGGCGCCGGCGCGGGCGGCCTGGTGGGCGATGGTGACGGCCTCCTCGGAGGCGCGCACCTTGCCGTTCCAGTCGATGCCGATGCCGAAGCCGACGAGCACGATGATGGGGACGAGCATCAGGACCAGCAGGGAGGACTCTCCGTGCTCGCGGCCGAGCCAGGCGCGGAAGCGGGCGATCATGCTCAGCCCCTCTCTCGATAGGTGTCCACGGGGGACGTGGCGTCGGCGGTGATGGTCCAGGACCCGGGAGTGCCGGGGATGGCCAGGTCGGAGAGCGGCACCGTGCAGGTGATGGTGGCGGAGACGGACCCGGGGATGCCGGGGGCGTTGCGCAGGGCGGAGGTGTCCAGCGTGATGTTCTGGGAGCCGCACGTGAAGTCGGTCTGGTCCAGGGTCATGCGGGCGGACTGGCGCGCATTGGACTCGGCCTGGCCGGGGTTGCGGGCCAGGGTGGCCTCGCGGGCGGCGACGCCGGCCGCCGACTCGATGGAGGTCTGTGCTGCTCCGATGCGGCCGCCCATGACGGCGATGGCGATGAGCAGTCCGATGGCCGGAGCCACGATGAGCAGCCCGACGCCGGACTCGCCGCGCTCATCACGCAGCCAGGCCAGGGACGTGTCGCGGAGGTTCACTTGACCACCCTCTCGACGGGCCCGGTCACGGACCGGGAGACGGACGGGCTGATCCACTGCCCGGTGTAGGCCGGCGCGGTGCCGGTGACGGTGACGGTCATCCGCTCCCCGGTGGTGCTGATGTTCACGGAGGCGCCCTGGAGGGTGCCGGAGTGCTGGGAGATGACCTGCTGGGCGGCCGCCTGGCCCTCGGCGCTCGAGCCGCCCATGACTCGGGAAGTTGCGTAGGCCGCGTTGGCCGCGGACTGAGCCACGGTCGAGGCCTGGTAGTAGGCACCGGCCTGGGGGACGAGGAACACGAGCAGGACGGCCACCGGCACGATCAGCAGCGAGGCGATGTTCGAGGAACCCGTCTCGTTGCGTGCATGGGCCTCGAGGTGCGCTCGAAGCGGTGCCGTGATGTTCATGGCGACCCCCTGCTCGTGGTGTTCCGTCCCTGGCTGGTCTAGTCAGCCCAGCTCGCCGACCTTGTTGGTGGCGAAGGTGTTGATGCCGGCCCAGACCAGGGCGGCCAGCACGACGGCGGCGAGCACGCCGAGGATGATCTCGATGGTCTCGGCGCCAGCCTCGTCCTCGTGCTTGTCCTGGATCCAGGCGCGGAGGATCAGATACTGCTGCATCAGCTTGTTCATGGTGAGTCCCCTCGTGTGGTGGAAATGGCCTCGGGACGGTCCCGATGCAGGTGGGTGGGTGGATGGGAAATCACGATCTCCGGGAGGAGCTCGCGCGTCTCACGCGCTCATCAGCGTCAGCATCAGAGGGGTGAGGACGATTAGCGTGAACATCAACGCGATGAACATGATGATGTTCTTCATGCGGCCGGAAGCCTCATTCTCACGGGCTGCCTCGGCGTTGAGCATCCGCACGCGCATGTTGCGACCCAACGCGCGCAAAGGCTCGTAGACGCTGGCCCCATTGTCTCCGCTCAGGCGCATGATGCGGGCGGCATCGGTGAGCTCGGGGACGTGGAGCTGCGTGGCCAGGGTCTCCAGGGCGGTCCAGGGCTGGACCTTGGTGAAGCGAGCCCGGACCAGTTCCTGACGGATCCGCTGGAAAGCCCAGGTGTCGCCGATGGCGGCTGCGTTTTCCAGAGCCACCGTGGGCTGGGCGTTGCGGCCGCGCTCAGAGGCCAGCAGCTCGACGAATACCGCGACCGCGCGTGCGAAGTCAGTGCGTGCCTTGGTCGCTCGCTTGTGGGCGGCCGAGTCAGGTGCCAGCCAGGCGACGGCGGCGACGAGCAGGCTGATCAGCAGGGACAGCCACAGCGGCAGGGAGTAGAGCACCTGTGCGGCCACGCTCAGGGCGAGGCAGACCACGAACACGAGTGTGGCGCCGTAGATCTTGGCCCAGGTGTGGCGGCTGCGGGTGGTGCCCAGGATGTCCAGGTCGGCGTCGGTGAGGCCGTTGACCAGGGCCGGCGGCAGCGTGCGCATCGTCCACTGCGAGGCCCGCTCCTGCCAAGAGAGCGCGCCGCCTCCGGAGGTGCTGGTCACGGTGCCGTCGAAGGCCGCCGCGCGCAGGCGCGGACGCTGGGGCAGCAGGGGCCAGATCAGCGCGGTCGCGGCCAGGCCGAACAGCATGCCGGCGATGATGATCATCATCATGACGAGCTCCTAGCGGTCAGCAGGCGGACCTGCGGCGGCGGGGCTACCACGCGGGTCATCCAGATGATGAGCCCTGCGGTGACCAGAGCCAGGACGAGGTAGAGCGCCTGGCCCAGCGGGGTCTGGTAGGCGGCCATGGGCCCGCCCATTCCGGGGACCAGGCACAGGGAAATCACCACGATGGTGATCACGATGCGGGCCTCACGGCGGGCGCCGGCGCGGTCGGCGTAGATGGCCCGGCGCTTGGAGACCTCTTCCTCCACGGAGGTGGAGAGGTCGTCCAGGGCGTTCGCCAGGCCCTGGCCGCGCTGATTGGCGGCCAGGATCAGCTGCATGACGACCAGGTCGCCGGTCTGATCTCCCCATTCCAGGCCCAGGCGCTTGAGGGCGTCTGCGGTAGGCCAGCCGGCCTTGATGCGGGCATTCATCGTGGCGATCTCGTCCCGGATCAGGTCGCCGGCGTTGGGCATGGAAGCGGTCAGTGCGGTCTCCAGGGAGGTTCCTGCGACGATCAGGCCGGAGAGCGAGCGCGTCCACATCTCCATCTGCGCCAGCTTCTCGATCTGGGCCGATCCCCCGCCGGAGCCGAAGGCCAAGCGCAGGAGGATGACGGCGCCGGGCAGGGCGACGAGGTAGACGAGCAGGCCGGTGAACAGCGCAATGAAGAAGCCCACGGCGGCGGCGATGCCCACCATGATCCACGTGTTGCGGTCCATGCGGCGGCCGAGTTCCTTGAGGGCGGTGAGCCAGCGCGGATCGGGTGCAGGGGCCTTGGGAGGGGCGGGCCAGAGCCAGTTCACGGCAGCCATGCCCAGGCCGAGGATGCCCAGGGCAAAGCTCAGAGGGAGCAGGAGCGAGCTCATCGGGCACCTCCGGCCAGGCGCAGCAGGTCGAAGCCGGTGCGCTCGAGATCGTTGCGCAGGCGGTTGTCCACGGGAGGGGCCACGGGCACGGCGTTCTCGTCGCCGGGACCCATGCGGAACAGGTCGGCCACCGAAATGCCCTTGTCGGTGTCGCCGGGCAGCACCTCGGAGATCGAGATGATCTTGCGCTTCACCGAGCCATCGGGCTGAGGCACCTTGCGCATCTGCACGACGACGTCGATGTGGTAGCCCAGCTGGCGAGCCATGTAGGTCTCGGAAAACTCGTTCATGCCCAGGCCGACCAGACGGCGCACGGCCTCCTCGCCGGAGTAGGCGTGGACGGTGCAGTAAGTTCCCGCGCCGGTCTGCATCGCGGAGATCATCGCGCCGATCTCCGAACCGCGGACCTCGCCGACCAGGATGCGTGCGGAGTTCAGACGCAAGGCCTTCTCCATGGCCATGGTCAACGTGTACTCGCCGATGGTGCTGCCGTCGGCGGCGCGCTCGCCCGATCCGGGGCGAGCCTGAAGCTCGATCGGCGGGACCAGGCGAGAGTCGAGCCGGTCCAGGTGCAGCTCGCGCTCCTTCTCGATGGTCACGATCTGCTCCAGCGGGCCGATCTTCTCCGCCAGGGCGCGCATCAGGGTCGTCTTGCCGTCGCCGCCGAAGCCGCTGATGACGATCGTCTTGCCGGCCTGCACGAGCGCCGTGAGGAACTCGGCGGCCAGGGGGCTCAGGGTGCCGTTGTTGACCAGCTGCTCCAGGGTGATGTTCACCAGCCGATGGATGCGGAATACGGCGGTGGGCCGCGTGGAGACCGGGCGGGCGGTGGCGGCCAGACGGACCGAGCCCATCAGGTCCATGTCCAGGTCGGGGTGGGCCGCAGAGAAGGGGCGGGACTCCTCCCCCGCGTTCGCGGCGAGGAACTGGAGCTCGGCCATCATCTGCTCATCGGTCTCGAAGACGGGAGGGCGGCGCTCCATGCTGCCGCCGGCCTTCTCCACCCAGACGTGGTCGGAACCGATCATGTGGATGTTCTCCACCCCGGGCTCGTCCACGAGTGCCTGGAATCGGCCCAGACGGAACATCGCATCGAAGGTGGCCTGGCGCAGTGCCGCCTGCTCTTCGGCAGTCCATGCGGCGTCGCGGCCGCCGGTCTGCACGTTCTCACGCATCTGCTCGATGATCGCGCGGTCGATGTGCCGCCAGCCCATGGCGTGCAGCTCGCTCTCGGGCAGGTCGATGCGGTCGGCGGTCTCCTCGGCGTGCCAGTCCACGGCCTTGGCGCGCAGCACGTCGACGATCGACCAGAAGTCCGTCAGCTCCGTGGTGTTGCTCGGCCGGGCCGGGGCGCTCTGCTCGGCCTGCGGTGCCGGCTCGGGCACAGCAGTCAGCGGCTGGGACAGCCCGGGCAGCTCAGCGGAATCGGTGGGAGACGGGGTAGTGCCCAGCGGGCGAGCCAGGTGAGCGCCGGCGGAGGCGGGGATCAGGGACGGCCGGGCCGGCTTGGCCGGGGTGCTCTCGGTCAGGAACGGGAGGTTGAGCAGGTCCAGGGACATGTCGGGGGTCTGATCCTTCATCGCTGCTCTCCTCCGGTCTCGGTGGGCATGTCCGCCTCGATGAGCTGGCGGCGGGCCATCAGCGCGTCCGCGAGGGAGGCGTTGGCGGCACCGATGGCCCGCGTGTAGGAACGCAGCCTCCAGGACGTCGCCTGGGCGCCCCCGCCGAAGTGAGCGCCGGCTTCCGGGCTCTGGGGAAGGCGTCCACGCACCGGCAGGCCCAGCACCTTGGAGATGTCCTTGGAGGGGAACTCCTGGGCTCGATCTTCGACCACGAGCAGGGAGGACGTGTCCACTGCCCCCGCGGTGGCGCGGGCCTCCAGCACGGCCGGCAGATAGGCACGCGCCGCGGCCACGGAGACCAGGTCGCTGCGCACCACGACGCTCAGGTGGTCGCTGTCGCGCCAGAGCGCCTCCCGGCCGTGGGCGTTCTCGGAGCGGCCAGCGTCGACGATCACGTCGATGTCCTGGCCGGAGACGGCGCGCAGAGCCATCATCAACTCCGGCCAGAGGCCCCGCATGGATCGCGCGGCCAGCGGCTCGGACATGGCGGGCAGGAGCCAGCGGGAAGGCTGGCCAGCGTCCTGGCCCGTTCCCAGGTCGACGGCGTAGTCCCAGATGTCCTGCTCCGTCAGGGCCTGTCGCATGGAGTTGTGGGCGATGCCCATCAGGCCGCTGTCGGCCGGCATGCTGCCCTGCAACCACCCGGCGAGCACGGATGAGGGCTTGCTGACGTCGGCCTCCACGAGCAGCACAGGGCGCGGCCACTGCAACGTCATGGCCACGGCCGTGGTGCTCACCCCCGGGCTGACACCGAAGGCCGCAAGGGTCAGGATGCTCACTTCTGCGCTCCCTGCATGATCATGCTGGCGGTGCCGGCGGCACCCCAGGTGGCGACCTTCTGGGCGTCGGCCTGCTTCACGCGCAGATCCACGGTGGTCTTCCCGCTGTTCTGGTCATGGTGGCTGGCCTCGATCACGGCCGCGACGGGGTCGTGATTCTGGTTCTCGTCACCGGCCTTGGTGTTCTGGTTGCCCGGGGTGAAGAGGACCTGGACGTGATCTCCTGCGGCCATCTCCCGGGCAGGCAGGCGCCCGACCTCCAGAGCCAGGCCCACCAGCGATTCGCCGTCCTCCACACCCAAGGACGTTGCCGTGGACGTGCGCGTGATGGTGCTGCCCGGCTGGAGGTCGGTCGTGGCCACCTGCCCCTGGATCTGCTGGGCCTCGGTCGCGGGGACCAGCACGCTGGGGTCGCCGGCCACGCGCACGGACGAGAGCATGGAGGACTCGATCTTCTGCCCTCGCTCCACGGGAGCGTTCACCACCAGGTAGGGCTTGGCCTCGTTGGCCTGGGTCCCCACGAATGCGCCGAGGCCGCCCAGGGCAGCCAGGGCGACGGCGACAGCCACACCGCCCACGCGGCGCTTGGCCACCGGCGTCGGCGCAGGACGGCCCACGGGGGCCGCCGCGCTGGAGCCGGCCTCGCTGACGCGCGGGGTGTCGGTGGGGGTCACCTTGGGCGACCGCTTTCTCAGAGCCACCTTGGCCTGCCTTTCTCGCTACTGAGGGGACTGCACGGGGAGCGTATCAAACCTGCCAGCCGTGATGGCAGGTGGCTTGGTCCTTCACCAGACATAAAGCCCGGACCGCCCCCTCATGTCCCTCTGTACGGTAGACATTTCTGCATGAGCGCCCCCGCATCCCCCCTCGACACGGCCGTCGTCGCGTTCAACTCCACGCTGCGCATGCGCATCCTCGTGTTGATCGCCCGCTCCCCCGGCCTCGGCGCCCACGACCTCGCCACGTCCCTGGACATCCCCCGCGCAACCCTCTCCCTGAACCTGCGCACCCTCGAGGAGGCCGGCCTGCTGACCTCCAGCGACACCTCCGAAGCGCGCCGGGGCCGACGCCTGACCTACCGCCTCAACCGGGAGGCCTACAGCGCGATGATCGAGGCCCTGGGCGCGATCGTCGAGCGGTGACCTCATGCCATACCGGCACCACATCGGGAGTGCCGTTCATGCCATAACACCGCCGTATGCGCGCCAGTCCCCAACCGTCCGCTACACCAGTTGCACGCCATAACACTGCGGGAAATCTCTCGGTATTTCCCGAGAGATGCAGTAGACTGGAGGAGTCAGATCACAGGGAACCTAGGAGGTCCTCATGTCCACCCCTGCGCGCTCATACGCCATCCCAGGCGTCCTGGCGGTCGCCAACGGCAAGGGCGGTACCGGCAAGACGTCGCTGGTCGCCAACCTCTCCGGTCTGGCCGCGGCCGCCGGCATCCGCACCCTCACCATCGACCTGGATCCCCAGGGCAACCTCTCCCCCGACCTCGGTCTAGAGAAGTCGGACGGAATCGAGCTGCGTCGAGCCCTCGAAGATGGGGCGCCGCTGCCGATCTCCACGGATCCCACACGCCCAGGCCTGGGCGTCGTTCGCGGCGGCCCTCGTTTGGCCGACATCATCAGCCTGCTGGTGGCACGCGGCTATGACGCCCCGCCCCTCGGGGCTCTTCTGCACCGGAGCCTGAGCCAGGTCATGGAGGAGTGGGACCTGGTCGTCATCGACACGCCCCCGGGAGACCGCGCCCTGGTCGAGGCCGCCTTCAGCGTCGCCGAGGGCGTGGTCATCGTCTCCAAGACGGATCTCCGCTCCCTCGACGGCGTCGCTGTGACGGCCGAGCGCTTCCAGGCCGTCCACGAGAGCACGAACCCCGACGTGCAGCTGTTGGGCCTGGCGCTGTTCGACGTGGAGGCGCGCGCCGTGAAGATCGAGCGAGAGGCCCGCCAGGCGCTCGAGCAGATGCTCCAGGGGCTGGCCTTCGACGAGGCCGTCTTCACCGCCCGTATTCGGCACGCCGCCGGCGCCGCCCAGGACCTGCGCAAGAGCGGACGCCTGGTGCACGAGCTCGAGAGTGATGTGGCCCGCGCTCACCGAGAGCGCTTCGCGCGCATCAAGGCCGGTGAAGCCTCGACCTTCCATGCGTCGACCATGGATGGCCTGGCAGGGGACTACGCCGCACTGGCCCAGGAGATTCTGGGACGCCTGAGCGCCCTGGGCCAGGACGAGGAGGAGGACGCCTGAGATGGAGACCCCCAATCGAGCAGACGGACTCGGCGCTGTGTTCAACGCGCGTGGCCGGGGCAAGAAGAAGCCGGCGGAGAAGGTCGACTCTGTGCCATACGCCATGCCAGAAACCACACCAGATGCCACACCGGAATCCACGCAGGACACCACACCGGAAACGGTGCCTGTCACCACGCGGGAGACCGCACCGGAACTGATGCCAGACGTGAGGCGCGCGGTCCCGCAGGAAGGCGCGCAGGTGGTCGAGCTGGACCGTGAGGACGCCCCCGAAGAGGAAGAGCTAGTCGTGCGCAACACGGCCGTCTACCTCCCCGTCCCGGTCCTGGAGCGGCTGCGGACCGCGGCCGCCAAGCGGCATCGGACCTACACGGACCTGCTGATCGACGCGTTCGACGAGCTCAGCGACGATCAGCTCTTGGCGGCCTGCGGGCACAAGCCGCGTGCGGACGGGGGGATGCCGCGCGGGCGCCGAGGTGCCGCGCGCGGCCAGGGGGCGTGCAGGTGCAGCTGCGCCTGGATCAGGAGCAGCGGGGTTGGCTGGATGAGCAGGTGGCCCATCTAGGCGCCCCCTCCCGGAGCGCCATGGTCGCCTCGGTGTACGACGCCTGGCTGCCGAAGAGCTGAGCCGACATGAGCAAGAGGGGGGCGGCCCGGCAGGGCAGCCCCCTTCGTGGTGCATCAGCCCACGCGCAGGTGCCGGGGGCGCTGGTGGGCTGGCCGCGGGACGTGGGTGGCGGAGGGGTGCAGGCGCAGGCCGGAGTCGACTACGGCCACCTTCGCCTGGGGGTAGATCAGCTTCACGGGCTCGAGGTTCTTCAAGAAGGCGGCCTTGAACTGGCGTGGCTGGGCGTACTGGGCGCCGAACTGAGTCTCCAGCTGGCGCCAGGAGACGGTGGTGGTGCGCTGGAGCGTGGACATCCGGTAGGAGAGCCAGACGTAGAGGTCCATGCGCATGGGGGAGCCGCCCAGGGCTGCCAGGGCGGAGGAGAGGACCGGGACGGGGGAGCGCATGACCTCCTCGAAGTAGGGCTCGCTGAGCTCGATGCGCGCGTGGTCGGCCCCACGCTGGTACGTGAGCTCGTAGCGGTGGGCCACGTGCATGTTCTGGCCGCTGAGGGTGCGCCGGCCGGGCGTCTCGCGGCTGGTCTCGATGATGATCGAGGTCGTGCTGAGCCGGTGGAGCTGGTCCATCACACGGCGCTGATTCGCCCCGGAGGGGTAGGTGCCGACGCTGGAGAGGAACGCGCGCAGGGAGGGGCCGGGGTCCAGGTGGCGGGAGCCGGTGCGCACGGCCTCGGTGGACATCCAGGTGAGCAGGGAGCGGGCCAGGACGCCGAAGGGGAAGCCAGCCGGGCCGGGGGAGAGCGTCAGGGTGGTGTCTCCGTTGCGTCGGCTCCAGTGGGGGACCGTGGCTCCGGGGTCGCGGTAGGGCAGGCTCAGCTGGGCCCAGATGCGGGTGGAGAAGGCGACCTCGCCGGGGTTCTGCTCGATCTCCTCGCTGAGCTCAAGCAGCCGCAGGCGCCTGGGCGAGAGGGCCGGGCGCGTGGCCGCGTCGATGGAGGTGATGTCCGGCGTGTGGTTCATGGCTGAGGTGACCTTTCGGACCCGATGACGGGTGGGCGTGGAGGGGACGGAGCGGGTGTGGAGAACTGCGGTCGCCGGGGAGTTATCCACGTGCATCTTGTGACGGGGGCTCATAGTCGGCGGAGTGGACGCAGATTGGGGGCGAAATCGGCGGGATCAAGCCGATCGCGTGTGTGCATCTTGTGACGGTGCGCCGGTCGGGCCGGAGGTTATCCACGTGCATCTTGTGACGGCCAGTGTGTGCATCTTGTGACAGCCACCCCGTCAGAATCGGCATGATTGCAACGATTTTGGAGGGTCCCCATGTAGTAAAACCACATGTATCCCTCCTGTAGTGGGGGGCGGTTTCGCTGTGCATCCGTGGATAGCCGTTCGGTGAGGTGGTCGCGGTCTGGGGTTCAGGCGGCCGGGGCCTGCTCCATGAGGGCCGCATAGTCGGGAGCCAGCTCGCTGCGCTCCATGGCGTAGTCCTTCACGGCCTGGGTCAGGCGAGTGCGCAGGACGTTGATGCGCTTGCACAGGCCGCGGCCGCTGTAGCCGTACTCGTCGCTCAGGGCTGCGCGCTCGGCCTCGTCGGCCAGCTGGTAGCGCAGGAAGACCGCGGCGTCGCGGCTGGAGAAGACGGCGTTGTCTCGAGCCCAGGCGATCAGGGCGCACAGGTCCCGGGTGGCACGGCCGTTGTCGGCGGCCTCATCGTCGGCCGACTCCTCGGCCAGCTGCGGCAGCCAGGAGGGCAGGGCCTCGACGTCGGACTGGCCGTCGTAGAGCTTGCGCTCGAGCAGGGAGTCCTTGAGCACGTCCATGGCGAGGTTGCCGATGCACGAGCCGGCCCGGTGCAGGGAGGGCCTGCGGATCCACTTCCACGCTGCGGCGATGACGGCGGCGGAGACCTCCTCGCGGGCGGAGTGGTCTCCGTGCATGGTGGCCATGCGCATGCGGGTGTGACGGCCGGCGATCAGGGTGAAGCGAGGCAGCATCAGCTGGAGGACGGCGCGGGCGCAGTCCTCGTCGCCGACCGCGGCCTGCTCGAGCAGGCCGCGCATGATCTGCTCGCGGACCTCCACGGTGCTGCGGGCCACCGTCTGGACGAGCTCGATGCCGGTCTGAGCGCCGTGAGGCCAGGGGTGGGAGGTCTCGGCGTAGCGCACGGCCCACTCGGCGTTCAGACGGTCGATCACGGTCGGGGCGTAGGTGGTGGTGCTCATCGGACTCGGTCCCTCCATCAGTGGTGTCCGGGCGTCCCGGACGGGTCACTGACCAGCCAAACGAGCAGGTCGGGAAACGAATCTGGATCTGGATCTGGATCTGCCGATCGTCTGGATTTCCAGAACCTGGACCGCAGGAGATCGGCGGAATCATGCGGATGTGGGGGAGGGGCGGAGAGAAAGTTCCCGCACGGGAGGGACATCGGTTCCCGCGGGCGGCCTTTAGTCCGGTGAGAGATCGCCCGTCCAAGGAGCCCCCGTGATGTCCGAGCAGACCCCCGAGATCGTGACCGATGAGCAGCTGGCCAGCTTCGTGCGTGAGGCCCAGACCATGCGGGAGGCCGAGACCGTCCTGGAGGCGGGTCTGGCGGACCTGTGTGCGCGGCCGTTCGACCAGGCCAGCCAGGAGGAGATGCGTCGCCTCCTGGACTCCGACCAGCTGCGCGAGGCCACCCTCATCGCCCGGCGGATGGGAGGGCAGGATCGGTGAAACTGCTCTCTCGCAAGAAGAAGACCGAGCCCGCCGCGGAGGCGCCGGAGCAGAACAGCCCGACGCCGGCCAAGTCCAAGGTGAACAGCCTGGCCTCCCGGGTCCTGCTCTACGGGTTCTACGGGGCGATGGTGCTGTGCCTGGGCCTGTCCGGCCTGGCCGTGGTGCTGGCCGCTTCGACGGCATCCCAGCCGGCTCCGGCGGTGGAGGTGCCCGACACGTCCACAGCCGAGGGCGTGGCGACCTCCTACGTTTCGGCGTGGCTGCGTGCCACCCGCGATGACCAGAGCCTGCTGGAGCCCTACATCGGTGGCACGAAGATCCCCCAGCTGCCCGTGGAGCCGCTGGGCGTGCGCGACGTCGCCGTGGCCGGCGTCCAGCGCGGCCAGGACCCGAGCATCACCTCCGTGACCGTCGCCGCCCACGTGGAGCAGCGCTCCGGGGCGCCGAGCACCCCGGGCGCTCCGCAGGCGGCGGATGCGACCAAGAGCCTGTCCATGGTGGAGCAGGCAACCGCCTCGTCGACGTCCTCCGCCTCGCCGTCTCCCTCGCCGTCTTCGGCCAGTCCGTCTCCGGCGGCTGGGGCCACCGCCAAGCCGGTCCCCTACACGCTGCGGTACTACCAGGTGGCCGTTCACGAGCAGGCCCCCGGCCAGTTGCAGGTCATCGGCTACCCCACCCCGGTGCCGGGGCCGGCTCACGGAGACCCCGTCACCCTGAACTACTCCCAGCGGGTCGGCCCGGACACCGACCTGGGAAAGATGCTCGACGGCTTCCTCCAGGCCTACGGCGCCGGCCGCTCGGATGTCTCCCGCTTCCTGGCCCCCGGCTACAAGCTCGCCGCCATCGACCCCGCCCCCTACACCCGCCTGTTCATCCAGGAGATCCGCACCGATCAGGCCCTGGACTCCGTCCAGCCTGGCACCCCGGTGCGCGCCCTGATCCAGGCGGAGGCAGAGCTGCCCGATGAGCGCAACTCGCGTATGGGCGTGACGGTGCCGGTCACCGTGACCTTCCGCGACGGCCGATGGGAGGTGACCTCCCTCGACCCAGCCCCCTGATCGACACCTCAGCCCCTCAGTCCACCCCGACCCACTGACCCCTCATCTCTGAAAGGGAGACCTCGTGAACGTCTTCACCCCGAACCTCCACTCTTCCCTCACGCTCGGCGCCAACTTCTTCACCTCGATCAACAACCTGATCTCCCAGGCCCAGGGCGTGCTCAACGCGCTGATCATCTTCCTGGGCGTGGTGATCTTCCTGATCGGCTCGGCCCGCGGCAAGTGGACCCTGCCGGCGATCCTGCTCTCCGCTCTGGCCGGCGGCCTGTTCATCTGGGGCGGCGTGGCCGGCGTCCAGTGGGCCGCGGACTCCGCCGGCACGACCATCAAGTGATCGGCCAGGAGTAAGCCATGACCGAGACCGGACGGTTCTACAGCAGCATCCGCCGCATCCCCACCACGCTCTACCGGCTGCCCGACGGCACCCGCGTGCCCGGGGGCCCCTACACGCTCGTGCAGGGCGTGGGCGGGGCGATCACAGTGGCGCTGCTGTGGGCCGTCCGGGGGTCCTGGTCCACCGGCTTCGACCTGTTCGATTTCGCCGGCGCCCTGGCCGCTGGCTTGGCGGTCACCTGGCTGCTGCGCTTCGCCCCGGACAACCTCCACGAGCTGGGCCTGGTCATCACCGGAGCCTTCCTGGCCTGGTCCAAGCCCCCGCAAGGGCACTACCGCGGCGAGACGTTCGCCCCCAAGAAGGCTCCCGTAGGGATGCCCGAGAAGCCCTCCAGTCCCACCGCTCCCACCCGCGCGATGGCCACCGACGAACCGCAGGGCGAGCCCGCGCCGACGTACCGGCCGATGGGCACCTCCTCCGTGGCACGCCTCCTCCAGCAGAGCACGACCGAGAACAAGGACACCCAGCGATGAAGAACTCCCTCCTGTACCTGCGCGAGAACCTCATGTGGACCTCCACGGGCACGGTGTGGGCGATGTGGCGCGTGCACGGGCTGCCCTACGGCTTCGGCAAGGGCGAGCACAAGGAGCGGGCCATGCTCGCCCACCAGGCCCTCTTCCAGGGCCTGCGCGGGGAGGCCATGCTCATGGGCCTGTGCGCCGAGCTCGACCCCGCCGCCGTCGTCGAGCGCATGCTCGACGGTGTCGACCTGGAGCAGTGCCCCAACTACCTCGAGGAGGTCGAGCTCTCTTTGGACGAGCTCGAGACGATCCCCGTGGGCGAGCGAGCCTACTGGCTGGCCGTGCCGCTGCCGTCCAAGTCGATCACCGACCGCCTCCAGACCCTGATCCGCTCCGTCGACGGCAAGCTGCGCGAGCAGCTGGCCCTGCCCACCTGGCGACCCACGGAGGCGGAGATCCAGGCTCTGGGGCGCACGGCCGAGCACATCGGCCGGGCCATCCCCGCCGCCTTCAAGGCTGTCCCCTCCTCTCCGGCCGAGGTCGCCTGGATCTACGCGCACTCCCAGAGCCGGGGCCTGGGATCGGATCCCACCGCGCCCGCTGGCGGAGAGGACGTGCAGGCGTTCACCTCCGGGGCGAGCATTCCCGAGCCGCTCGTGGACGAGGGCGGCCAGTCCGACGTCAGCGCCAAGGAACGGCTGAACCCCTTCGGCCGCCGGTACGTGAAGATCGCCTCCGAGACCACCGCAGGACAGGCCTCGTACCAGGTGGTGATGGCCCTGACCGCCGGCCCCCGCGAGGGCTTCACCTTCCCCGACGACGAGTACGTCTCCTACATCGACTCCCTCAGCGTCAACGCGGACTGGATCATGCGCATGAACGTGCTGCCGGCCAAGCGCGCCGCCGCACGGAACAAGCGTGCCGAGGAGAAGCTCAACGAGGAGTACAACCAGCAGGAGGGCGACTCCCACGCGATCACCGGCGGATCAACCCGCCTGGACGCGATCGCCGAGGACCTCAAGGCCTACCACGCCGCACTGAACTCCTCGGAGGCCGAGGTCTCCGTCGACGTCGCGGTGATGTTCATCGTCGGCGCCGAGACCCCCGAACAGGCCCAGGACCAGGCCCAGATGATCCAGGCGGCCTACTCGGCCCGCGACTTCAAGGTGATCACGCCCCTGGGCTACCAGGAGTCGCTGTGGTGGGCGTGCCTGCCAGGCACGCCGGCCTCCTCCGTGGTGAAGAAGCTCGAGCTGCTGGTCACCGGCCGGCACCTGGCCTTCGGCGTGCCCATGGTGACCGACGCGCTGGGCACCCGCACCGGATTCCGGCTGGGCACGAACATCTCCTCCTCGCGCCGCAGCCCGGTGTTCATGAACATCGGCGGCCTCATGGAGGCCGACATGTCCGGCTCGTTCGCCGTCACCGGCGAGAACGGCTCCGGCAAGTCCACCCTGCTGAAGATCGTGGCCGGCAACGTCTTCGACCGCGGAGGCCAGATCGTGGCCATCGACCGCTCCGACAACACCGAGTGGGCGGCCCTGGGTCGACTGCTCACCGAGCGCGAAGGCTCCCAGCCCACCGTCGTCGAGCTCGGCGACACCCGCTGGTCGATCGACCCCCTGCGCCTGTTCCCGGGCAAGGTCGCCGCGCGCGTAACCCGCTCCCTGGTCTCCGTGCTGCTGGGCTTCGGCTCGAACTCCGCCGAGGGCCGGCTGCTCGGCCAGCTGCTGCACCCCGACTACGCGCAGGAGCACCAGATCACCTCCATGGGGTCCCTGGTCGCCCACCTGCTCTCCGGCCAGGGCTTGGCGGGGGAGGAGCCGGAACAGACCCGCGCGATCGCGTTCGGCCTCCAGAACGTGCAGTCCACCGAGTTCGGGCCCCTGCTCTTCGACGAGTCCCTGCCGACCCTGGACCTGTCCTCGCGCTTCCTCACCTTCTGCACCCGCGGCGTGGAGCTGCCCCGACGCCAAGAGCTGGAGTCCGCCGCGCTGAAGGCGGAGCTGCCGGTGGAGAAGGTCATCGGCCGCGCCCTCTATGCCCTGATCGTGGCCATCAGCCGCGTCGTGCTCTACGCCGACGACTCCATCGAGTCGCTGATGATCGTCGACGAGGCCCACCACGCCACCGGCTCCCCGGAGACCGAGCTGGAGCTGTCCAACGTGGTCCGCTACGGCCGCAAGCACAAGGCCGCCGTGGCGTTGGGCTCGCATGACGCGTCAACGGACTTCGGATCCCAGCAGCTCCAGGCGCTGATCCCCGTGCGCATCGTCTGCCGTTCCCGCGACTCCAAGATGGCCCAGCGCAACCTCGACTGGATGGCCGACATGGGGCAGGACGAGTGGGTCGAGCTGGTCACCTCCGGGCTCTCCCCCTGGACGACAACGAGGAGGTGGCCCCCGAGCGCCGCGGTGAGGCGCTGATGCGTGACGCCTACGGAAACGTCGCCAAGATCAAGGTGCTTCCTCCGCTCTCGCCGGCCCGCTTCAAGGCCGTGATGAGCTCCCCGCCCAAGCGCGGAGCCTCCACCGAGACCGCCAAGGAGCTGGTGCACGCATGAGCGCACGCGGATGGATGCGACGAGCTGGCGTCAGCGCTGCCGTGCTGCTGACCATGCTCTGGGCCGCCCCGGCCGCCTCTGCGGCCCCGGCAGCCCCGGCGCAGTCGGGGGTGATGGGCCTGGAGGAGTGGTCCCAGCAGGTCACCGACTCCTCCGGTGTGCCCATCTCCAAGTACGAGGCACTGCCCCTGGACCACGGCGCCGGCGGCATTGACATCAACCCCGCCCGCGACGCGCTGGTCTCCGTGCTCGACCTCTTCTGGGGCCTGCACTACATGTGCGTGACCACGTGCATGTGGCTGCTGCACACCCTGCTCAGCTTCCAGTGGGTCTCATGGTTCTCCGGCCCGATGGAGGTCCTCGGCCAGAACTTCGGGCAGCTGATCTCCCAGATCCACTGGATCCCGCTGGCGGCGATGATCTCCGGCACGACCATCGGCCTGCTGTTCTTCATGCGCAAGCGCGGCGCGGCCTGGGGGGAGATGTTCGTCTCCGTGATGATGGTCGTGGTCGCCACGAACATCGCGCTGAACCCGGTCGCCTACATCACCGGCCCGGACGGCGTCCTCCAGACCTCCCAGCAGACCGCGGCGCAGATCGCCGTGGAGGCCACCGGCGGCAAGGGCGCGATGGACGGCGGCGCGGACGCCTCCTCGGCCCTGGGCCAGTCCGTGATGGCCGACCTGACGGACGCGATGCTGCGCGGCCCCTCCCAGGCCGTCGCCTTCGGCCAGTTGCTCGAGGGCAGCTGCGCCAGCACCTTCACCGAGACGATGAAGGCCGCGGACCCCATGGACGTGGAGTCCAAGTCGGTGATGGACCCGGTCAAGGGGTGCAGCGAGTCGGCCAAGAGCTGGTCCGAGTCGACCTCCTTCATCAAGGTCGCCCCCATGCTCATGACCAACCTGGGCTCGGCAGCCTTCGCCGTGCTCGTGGCCACCATGGCGGTGGTGCTGTTCCTGGCCGTGCTCACCGCCCTGTTCTACGGGGTCTACCAGGTGCTGGCCGTGATGATCTCGATCCTGCCGGGCACCTCCCGCAAGGAGTTCTTCGGCGCGTTCGTCGGCGTGATCGCCTGCGGCGTGGTCATCGTGGCCGCGATCGTGCTCGTGGCCGTGTCCCTGCGCCTGGTGGCCAACATGTTGCTGGCCACCGCAGCCCTCGGTGTGACCCTCCAGATGCTGTTGCTGGTGCTCATGCTGATCGCGCTGATCTGGCTGGTGCTGCACGTGCGTCACGGGATCATGAAGAAGGGCGACCAGACCGCCCGCTGGCTCTCGCGCTTGGGCGCCGGCCAGGAGAAGAAGTCCAGCGTGCCGACGAAGTCGCTGGTGGGCACGGCCGGCACGGCCCTGGGCGGCTACAAGTTCGGCCGCCTCGGCCTGGCCAAGGGCGGCGGCCAGGACGGGCCTGCGCGCTCCCGGCCGACCGGCGGCGGCGCCGGCCCCTCGGGCGGCTCCGATACGCCCAGCAGAGGACCGCGCCGGCCGGATCCCCGCGGCCCCCAGATCTTTAGCCGCCCGGCGCGGGCCGACGGCGGCAGCGGGCCCGCGCGCCGGCGCCGTCCGGGCGGGCAGCTGCCCCCGGCTCCGCTGGTGCGTGCCGTCGGTGTGGGGGCGGCTGCCCTCGGTGGTCCGATCGGTGGGGCGGTCAACATCGTTGCCCAGGGCGCGGCCTGGTCCATCGAGCGCCAGAACCGCAAGGAGCTCACCGGCCCCGGCAAGCCCCAGCGGGTGCCTCGCCAGTCCCGGATCACGGTGGGCAGCGACGGCAAGGCCACCGTGACCCCCCGCCGGCCCGAGGTCGTGGAGGGCACCGTCGTGGATTCGAGCCAGGGCCCCCAGCAGCCCCCGCGGCGGCCGCGGTCGGACAGCACGGAGGCCACCCAGCGGATGCGCGAGCGCCTCCGGGCCGCCCAGGGCCCGCGGGGGCAGCACGCATGAAGCGCCGCGCCGTCGTCATCGGGGCCGGCGCCGTGGTGGCCGTCGTCGCCTTCGTGGTGGTGCTGATCCTGCTGATCATCCTGATGATCGGCGGCGCCCAGCAGAAGCTGAAGATGCAGCAGTCCTCCCTCTCCTGTGTCGTGGGGGGCCTGACCGCCGCGGACGGGTCCCTGGCCATCCCGCTGATGGGCCGGGTCACCTCCGACTACGGGCCGCGCCCGAACCCCTTCGGGCCCGGGTACATCCCCCCGGGCTACACGAGCGAGGCGCCCTTGCTTTTCCACGGTGGCGTGGACATCGGCGGCATCCCCGAGGGCACCCCCATCAACGCCGTCATGGGCGGCACGGTCATCGGCACCAACATGGGGGGTAAAGAGGGCGGCAACATCCTCAAGATCGACTCGGGCAACGGGATCGAGTGGCGCTATGTCCACATCGCCAACGGCACCACCGTGGTCAAGCCCGGCCAGCAGGTGAAGGCCGGGGACCACCTGGCAGGGGCCGGCGAGACCGGCGTGGCCACGGGTGTGCACCTGCACCTGATGCTCTACGTCAACGGCGAGCGGTCCAACCCGCAGACCTGGCTGGCCGAGCGCGGCCTGATCCTGGAGAAGGGCCAGATGCCCCGGCTGACCTCTCCGGCCGGCGGCGGTGCCGCGGGGGCGGCGTCCTCGAGCTCGGCGGCAGCCTCCTCAAGTGCGGCTCCCTCGGCCAAGCTGGCCAGCGGATCCTCGCCCGCGGGCGCCGCCGTCTCGGACGGGCAGCCCCCCAAGGTCAACGGGCCGGTGCGGATCACCTTGCCCGAGGGCAGCGAGTGGACGCTCTCCCCGGAGCAGGTGGAGAACGCGGCCCTGATCATCGGGGTGGCGCGCGAGCTCAACATCTCGGACAAGGGGATCCAGGTGGCGCTGATGACCGGGCTCCAGGAGACCATGCTCCAGAACATGGCGAACCCGACCCTGCCGGAGTCCATGAACTTCCCGCACCAGAAGACCGGCACCAACAAGGACTCGGTCAACGTCTTCCAGCAGCGCACCGTGGCCGGCTGGGGAAGCGTGCCGGAGCTGATGAACCCCGAGTACGCCGCACGAGCGTTCTTCGGCGGCCCAACCGGCCCGAACAAGGGCATGCCCCCGGGCCTGCTGGACATCCCCGGTTGGGAGGGCATGGCCCCCGGGTCGGCTGCCCAGGCCGTACAGAACTCGCGCCACCCCGACGAGTACAACAAGTGGGAGAACGCGGCGAACCAGATCCTGGGCCAGGTCACCGGCACCACCCCCATGATGTGCCAGGGCGCCGGCGGGGCTGCGGCCGCAGCCAGTGCCACCTCCAGCACCGCCCCCGAGGGAAACCACGCCCTGGACGAGGACACCAAGCGCCTGGAGATCCCGGCCGACTTCTCGCGCTCGAAGATCGTCTCCCGCGCCGAAGCCGGCATCGGCGGCACCTACACCTACGGTGCCGCGGAGTTCCGATCCTGGGATGCCACCGGGCTGATCTCGCGCGTCTACCAGGACAACGGGATCGACATGCCACGCCAGGCCCCGTGGACCGTGGGCAAGCGCACCGAGACCCCGCAGCCCGGCGACATCGTCGCCCAGAAGTGGGACCCCACCCGCGGGCGGTGGGAGCACGTGGGCATCTACGTCGGCGACGGCATGATGATCTCCGCGATCAACGAGTCCGCCGGCACCCGCAAGCACCCGGTCACCCAGACCGGCACCGACACCGTCTACTTCGACGTGATCCAGGAGAAGAAGTGAGCCGCACGGACACCACCCGTCACCCCCAGGACCCCCAGCCCCGCACGGGGCGGGCCTGGCCCTTCCTGGTCGGCGCTCTCGCCGCGGCAGGCGCCGGCGCGTGGCTGCTCACCGGCACCCCCGGCGAGCAGGCGCCGCCCCCCACCCCCGCGGCGACCGCGAGCTCGACGGCCGGGGCCTGGCCTCAGCCGTCGGCCAGCACCGTCCCGGCCAGCGCTGCGAGTCAGGAAACGAATCGGGAAACGACCCCCTCCACGGTGCCGTCGAAATCTGGAAACGCCCAGGTCAGCCCGTCATCGGTCAGTGCGGCTCGCAGCTCCCAGATCGAGGTGGAGAAGGCCGCCCAGGAGCGAGCCGTGCAGGGTCTGGACCCCGACGCCCGCAAGCGTGCCGAGGACGTGGCCAGCCGGTTTGCGCAGGCCATGAACGCGCGCACGTGGCAGACCAGCCGGCAGCAGTGGCGGGAGGCGCTGGCGCCCACGGTGAGCCCTGAGCTGCTGAAGACGCTCGACGTCGATCGGGATTGGGAATCCGACGCCCAGCACCGCTTCGTACAGGCCAAGGCCAGCACGTCGGTGCAGGTGCTCGAGGCGCGCGCGCAGACCGTTCAGGGCGAGCGCGTCGACGTCGCGCTCATGGTGGCTACCGAGACCACCGGCGAGGACCCCTGGGTCACCGCGCCGCGGACCGAGCGCCCCATGACCGTCGTCGTGGACACCACCCAGAACCGGGTTGTTGAACAGATCGACATGACCCCGCACGGCGGCCTCTGAGACGCCCCCCGGCCGGGCCCTACGACACGTAGACCAGCGGCTGCGACATCTTCACGCGAGCTCCCCAGCGGGAAGCAGTGCCATACGAGCGCCAGCGACCGGCGAGCATCCAAGGAGCACCGAAGGTAGACGGGAGCCAGAGCGCAGCCGTGCGCGGGCGAGCAGACCGGGAGCAGGCAGCCAGGGGCCCGGCGGAAACCAAGCCGCACGAGGGCCAGGGGGAGGGGAGTCTGCCGCCACTGCCCGGCCACAGATCCACGGGAACCTCGAGGTAGGCCCGCCAGATCCAGGCCAGCGAGCCGCCCCTGATCCACGCCCCAGAGACCCCCTCTGGGCCTGGATCAGGGGCGGCTCCGTTCGGGGGATGAGCAGCAGTGCTAAGGCGATGTGCATGGGCCACACGGGGGCGGGAAGTGCGCCGGAGACGGCACCTGTCGAGAGGCATCGAACATTTCACAGGACACGCGGTGCACTCTTCGCCGAACCGGACGATCAGCGGGGTCTGCGAAGAATAGTCCTCGCCCGCTGGCGGGTGCCGTCGTCGCCGGTCAGTGCATCTGGGACGGCTCCAGGTCGATGCGCACCTCGACCAGCTTGTAACCGGCCCGGTCGAACGCCGCCGCCATCGGGGTGTTGACCGCATCTGTGGTCGCGGTAATTCGTCGAGCTCCATCCCCGATATGGAATCGGGTGATGTACGCGAGGATCTCGTCCACGTGACCGTGGCCGCGGTGCTGTGGTAGCACGGCTAGGTACCCCACGTTTCGGTTGGTCGGGGTGGCGGAGGGGATAGCCAGCCCGACGATCTCGCCATCGTGAGTCTGTGCGACGCGCCACCACGAACGTTCTCCTGGGCAGGAGAGGTAGTAAGCGACCTCGTCACGGGCCAGGTCCGCGGCGGTGGTCTGCTCCAACTCGCGTGCCGTCATCACGTCCAGTGATCCCGCCGCGGCATCGGCGAACAGCCGCGTGAACGCCTCGTCGCTCGCCGGAGTGAACCGCAGCCGGGCTGGGCCGGGGGGCACCATTCCGCCCTCATCCCATTGGAACTGCAGTCGCTCATTCGCGCGGCCCAGTCCGTTGGCGCTCGCGACCTGCATCTTGAGCTGGACGGTTTCCGCGACCTCTGGCCGGTCTCTCCACCCGACCGGCACCCGGAGGGTGTGGGGCAGCAGAGCTCGCCCATTCGTCGCTTCCACGAGGACGCGGCCGTGCGTGAGAAGTCCGGAGAGAACCCGGGTCGGCTCTGGGGCACCAGGCGCGACATCCCAGATGTCCAGCGCAATGGGTTCCTGGCTGTCACGCCCCCACCACATGGCCCGTCCGATCAAGTCGCCATCATCGCTGGTGGCGATGCATGACCACTCGGGTTTCAATCGACCGGCTTCGATCTCGGTGAGGATCACATCGTTCGATAGGCCGGTAGCGGTATGGGATGGCAGGGCAGCTGCTGCGCGAAGTTCCGCGAGCGAGGGGCGGTGAAAGTCCATGGAGCTCACGATGCGCTACATGTCCAAGGCTGCCTAGTTGCGGTGGTGGATAAGAGCGTAGGTGCGCTCATCCCACTGTCAAGGGCACAAGTCCTCCACTCGGTGTGCAGCATATTCGCGCGTTTGTCGCGGCGCAGCGAAGATTGCACACCCAGGGCGGTCACTGCGGGGCGCCTACGGGCTGAGTCCGTAGGCGGTTCACCGGCGAGCGAGAACCTGCTCCCGCAGGATGTCTGCATGGCCACAGTGCTGAGCGTGCTCCCTGAGCACATGGAGCTGGATCCACCGCAGGCCCAGCGGCCCTCGCCGATTCCCACGCCAGGTGACATCACCATCGGCCTCCTGGACGGCGCAGCGAGAGTCCTCGCATGCCCGGGCGAAGTCCGCGAGCACGGAGTCGATGGTGTCATCGTCGGAGAGCTCGAAGGACTCGTCGGGCGTCGCCACGATGCCGAGGACGGCCCGACTGCGCCCCGTGGGTGCCTCCGCAAACCAGACACGCTCGACGAAGGCCGCATGCTTCACGAGGCCCAGGAGCGTGGTCTTGGACGGTACGAGCCGCTCTCGCGCCTCCTCCTCGGTGAGCCCGTCCAGGCACACCGAAAGCATGTCTCGATGCTGGTCGATGAACTCATGGATCTGCCGGTCGAAGTCAACGCCGTAGTACGCAGGGGCATCGGGGTTGTGCATGGGGTCATCATCCCTGTTACCCCGGCGCAGCGCCCCAGCGAGGCTTCGATACCAGCCGGGACGCCCGCCAGAAACGACCGAATACTCACCTCGACACTGAAGGGAGGCGAATGAGCGCCTGGCGGCTCCTCAGTCCCGGTCGCTCGAGAGCATCGCGTAGACCAGCGTGTCCGTCCACTCGCCCTTGCTCCACCAGTCCTGCCGGTGGTGGGCCTCCCGACGCAGGCCGACGGCTTCTGCCAGCCGGGCGGACGCGGTGTTGCGGGCGTCCATCTGCGCCACCACCCGATGCAGACCATGGACCTCGAAGCCAAGAGCCAGCATCGCCGCCGCGGCCTCTCTCGCGAAGCCCTGGCCTGCGTGCCGCGGATCCAGGGCCCAGCCGATCTCCGCGACGCCCCGCTCGCGGTTCGTCAGCCACAGCATCACGTCCCCCACGGGGACACCGGCGTGCTCGACGACGAGCGACACCGCCCCGGACGGGCCGGCGAGGTCGTTCCACTCGATTCGTCTGACCAGCTTCTGCCGGGCGGTCGGCTCGTCCCACGGCTCGTCCAGCAGGTGACGCGCCACCTCGGGCTGGGCATACATCTCCTGCAGCCAGCCGAGGTCGTCCTCCCGGTGCGGGCGCAGCGTGAGGCGCTCGGTGCGCATCGGCCAATCGGGGACGTGGCCGTTCGATTCGGCTCCCACATCGCGCTTCCACCGGGACGGGACATCGACGTCGGCGGGGACCGGCGTCGTCGTGCCGGTCTCCCAGTCCTGGCGCAGGACCGCGTACGCCACGGACGCGAGCGGCTCGCCGCCCTCGACCGGCCAGCCGCGGCGGTAGTGCGCCTCCTTGACCCAGCCGGCCCGGCGGAAGGCGCGCAACATGGGGACGTTGTCCTCACGGGTCTGCCCTTCGAACCGGTCGACCGCAGGCATCGTCTCGAACACATGTCGAGTGAGCGCGGCGAGGATCTGCGCGCCGAGCCCGCGGCCGCGGAACCGCTCGGCCACGCGCAGGTCGAACAAGGGGGTGGGGTCCGTGAGGTCCTCCAAGCGCACCACGCCGACGCGGCCGTGCTCGGCGTGGTCGATCCAGAACGTGGTGTTGTCCTCGTCGTTCCAGGCGCCAGCGTCGATGGCGTCCTCCACGTCGTGCGCGGTCGGGCGCGGCCGCATGTGGAACGGCCAGGCATTCTGCGTGAGCAGGGCGATGAGCGCCGCGCGATCATTACCGGTCGGATCCGCGGGCGTGAAGGTGATGGTCATGGTGGCAGGGTAGGCGAGGGAGGGTGTCGAGATGCCGGGGATAGTTCACTCGACACGCGGTGAGCCCATCAGGCAATCGGACACCGCCAGTTCAGCCTCTCTGCGTCGTGGCGGCGTCGTCGCTGATCGACTAGACCATGAACAGGCAGGAGTTGTCAGTGCCCCACAAGGTCGTCTCCTCGAACGGTTGGAACCCCATGCGCTCGTCGAAGTGCCTGGTCCCGGCATAGTGGGGGTCCGGGTGGGAGGGGCAATGAAGACTTCACACGACACGCGCTGAACTGCTCAATCGGTGGGTCGGCTCCACGGCCCTGTCGCGTTCGGCAAGTGGAACGAGGTCGCGTTCGTCCACCCCGACGTCTGACCCGCGACCGTTGCGCGGCTCCCGCGTCGTCATCCCCCGAGTCGCTTCCCGAGGCTGAGCACGGGGTCCGGCTGGTACCCGGTGGCCGCCCAGAACTCGGCGCCGTCGGCGTTCGTCTCCAGCACCTGGAGGTTGACCTTCGGGCATCCGAGGCGGGTCAGCTCCTGCTCCGCGTGGGCCACGAGGGCGGTGCCGATGCCTCCTCGCCGATGGTCGGGGTGGACGGCCAGCGAGTAGATCCAGCCGCGGTGGCCGTCGTAGCCGGCCATGACCGTGCCGACGACCTCCTCGTCCGACACAGCGAGCCAGAACAGGCCGTCGCCCCAGTCCAGCTTGCGGCGGATGCTCGGTCGCGGCGCCCGCTGCGGCCGCGTGGGGTCGCCGTACTCGGGCAGGGCGCGTTCCCACAGAGCGACGACGGCGTCCGTGTCTTCCGGCATGACGGGGCAGATCTCGGCGGTGGGCGCGGGGCGTTCCATCCGATGACTCTATGCGCAGGCGGGGGCACTCTCGGGGCACGTCGGGCGGGACAGTAGGACGCCGTCGCCGGTGCGCCGCCTCGGGCGGCCATGACGGCGGCGAGGTCGGCGGCGTCCTCGGCGCTGGCGGGGCGAAGCTTGGTTTCAGGAGGGGGTACCGGGGCCGGGATGGCGGGGTCGTCGATGATGTGGGGGTCTCCAGTTCCGGGAGCCTGCCGAAGAGACCCGGGCTGCAGGGAGTCAGGGCTCAGGTGCGCATTCTCGTGTTCAGCAGAGGTACGCGTTTGTTGAGATGCAGCGAAGATTTCACAGGACACGCACTGAACTTTTTGCGGGACGCCGCTCAGGGTGAAGGCTTTGCCGCTCACCCTGAGCGACGCCCTCCCGGCTCGCTGGCGCTTCCAGAGGAGCGAGTCCATCAACTGTGCGCAGCCTGCCGGTGAAGAGCGCGAGGATGGGTTATATGGCTGACCATTCCTTCGCGCTCGTGCCGGCGTCCTACGTCCTCCTGCTTCGGGGGCCCGAGGTGCTCCTGCAACGTCGCCAGAGCACCGGGTACATGGACGGGTTCTGGGTTGCGGGTGCAGCTGGACATGTCGAGCCGGGGGAGACGGCCCGGCATGCCGCGGTCCGGGAAGCACGGGAGGAGCTAGGCGTGGACATTGCCTCCGCTGGCCTCGAGCTGGTCACGGTCATGCAGCGCACGGACGGCGTCGGGTTGACGCGTGAGCAGCGTGTGGACTGGTTCTGGACCTGCAAAGAGTGGATGGGGGAGCCGCGGATCTGCGAGCCGGAGAAGACCTCCGATCTGAGGTGGTTCCCGCTCACCGACCTGCCCGATCTTGTGCCGGCCTATGAACGGATCGTCCTTGCAGGCCTTCGCGACCGCTCGCTCCCGATGGACACGGCTTACGGGTTCACGAACTGAACCGGCCAGTGACGGGCGCACCGCTGCACGCCCATGCCACCAAAGGGTGCAGGATGACCCCTATGAAAACGCCCTGGGCCACGGACGTCACTCTGAACCTGAGCCGACTCATGGAGAAGACCTGGTCCCCCTCGCACGGGGGCCTCGACACCATCTTCGGCAAGCTGGCCATCAACTCGCCTGAGACTGACCGCCAGGGATCCAGCATCAACAAGGTCAAACGCCTCCGCCGGGCCTTCGACCAGGCAGATGCTCACGGTGAGCAGGCAGTGGTCAACCTGGTGAAAGAGATCATCGAGGAGATGCGGTTCAAGGGGGTCTTCTCCTCGACCGACGAGCAGACCCAAGAGTTGGTCAGCGCGTTGCGCGCCTCCCTCGCGCAGGCAGGAGCCCGCCTCACCGATGAGGGTCGCCTGGAACCCCTCACTCTTGGTCCTGCCATCGAAGCAGGTGGCAGGGAGACCGTGAATCGCCTACAGAGCCGATTGCGCGATCCTCTTCTCGATCCTGGAGCCATTTTGGGAACATCGAAAGATCTTCTGGAGGCAACGGCGAAGCACCTGCTGAAGGAGCACAGCCCTGAAGTCCGGGCGGGGGATATGCCAGGAGTGGTGGGCCAGGCCATGCGTGCCGCCGGCCTGTCGACGATCCCCGGTGAGATCGACAGCACCAATGACAAGGCCGTCGCAGCACTGCGGCAACAAGTCATCAAGACCGCGGAGGCAGTCACCAGCACCAGGAACACTGGCGGCGACGGCCATGGACATCTCGAACCAACCGACGTCTCCCCGGAGCTGGCCAACTACATACGCCACCTCACACTCGCAGCCGTCGCCTACCTCCTGGCTGAGGCCCAAAACACGTCCCCTCGACAGTGACCAGCGCAATCACGCACCACCTGCGGTGGCCCGTTCAGGGGAGGACGCGACGAGCCATCGAGCGGTGACGGACGAATCAGTCGCGACTGGCCTCAATCCATCCATGGCGACGTACGCCACGACCCTGACGAGTCCCGCGATCGACGACGGTGAATCCTCCCGTGGTCAGCAGGCGTGAGAGCGTATCGACCGGCCAGTGCCAGGCGGTAGTGATGGCATGGTCGAAGGGTTCGACCTCGTCTCTCGCGAAGAAGCCCAGCAGCATCGACCCGCCCGGACGCAACGAACGGTGCACTTGCTCGAGCAGGGATGGCACCTGGGGTGGGGGCATGTGGATCGTGGAGTACCAGGCCAGGATCCCGTCGAAGGCGGCCACTGGCAGGGTCTGGAAAGAACCGAGCTCCACAGGCACCTCCGGGTGGGTTCGGTGTGCGTGGGTCACGAACTCTTCGACCGGCTCGATGCCCGCTACGTCATGGCCCAGCGAGGCCAGGTGCGCGGTCCAGTGGGCCGGGCCGCAGCCAACATCCGCCAGAGCACCGCCCGTTCTCCGGGCCCACGCCTCGACCAGCAGCCTGTCGTCCTCGGACGCGGCGTCCATGGTCCCCAGCAGCTCGGCGTACTCAGCGGCTCGGGCGGCATAGGCGCCCGTGCTCGAAGTGCGCGCTCCCTGGGCGTCGCGCGGCTGAGCCCTCATCGCTGCCCCTCCGACGGCGCGAGGACCTGCCAGAGCTCGTGGTCCTGCCAGCGGCCGACGATCCGCAGGTACTGCGGAGCCAGGCCGTACCGCTGGAACCCGTGGTGTTCCAGCACGCGGCGGGAGGCGTGGTTGTGGGGGAGGATCTCAGCCTGCACGCGGTGCAGTCCGAGCTCGCCGAAGGCGATCTGCAGGGCCTGCCCGACGGCGGCGGTCGCCACGCCGCGGCCCGTCGCCTCGCGGGCGACCCAGTAGCCGATCGAGCAGAACTGGCCGGCCCCGCGGACCACGCTGGCCAGGGTGAGACGCCCGCAGATCACGTCGGCGTCGTCGGTGATGACGAAGGCGTAGGAACGGCCCGCGGCGTGCTCGCGCACCGCCTGCTCAAGGGCCTCGTGCTGGCCGGCTTCCGTGAACCAACGGGCCTGACGTTCCGGCTCCCACGGGGCCAGATGCTCGCGCTGCGACACGGCCAGCGCCGCGAGAGTCGGGGCGTCTGCGGGAACGGCGGGACGCAGATGGATGGTCATGGTCGGAGTGTAAGGACCCGCCGCGGTTGGGCAGAGACGCCCGTGGGCCGCGTCAGGAGGATTCCGACGCCGCCGTCGAACTCGATGCCGGCGAAGCGCGGACCGGTCTCCAGGGTCGTGAAGCCGAGCGAGTGGTGCAACGCGAGCGACGGTGCATTGCGGGCATTCACGACGCTGTGGAGGGCGTCCCCGTGGAGTGCTCCAACGTCCTCGATCACGGCCTGCAGCAGACGGTGACCGATGCCTCGGTGGCGAAAGGCGGGATCCACGGTGAGCCCGGCAGTGAGCCACTGCGCTGGGCCTCCAGGATGCAGAGGGGTCCGGGTGGCACCAGACCAGCCCACGACCTCTGTCCCCTCGGGCAGGGCGATTTCGGCCACGACCAGGACGGGGGCCCGGTCGAGCAACCAGTGAGCGGCCGGAGCGTGGTCCGACGGTGTGCCGCCACGGGCCGCCATGACGACCGCCAGGGCCGGGCCGTCGTCAGGACGTGCCGGACGGATCGCCACGTTCGGTTGCGGGGCGATGTGATTCTGCGGCTGCGTGGTCATACCGAGGGAATCTACGCGTGGAGCAGGATGCGCTCCACGACCTCCTCCGGCGGCTCCGCAGCCGTGATGCGGTGCTCGGCCACGAAGTCGAGGGGCTGCCAGCCGTGGTACCAGGCGGCCATCTCCTCGGCGCTGAAGTCGCCGGCCTTGGGGCGTGTCGCGTGGCGGCGGACTGTCTCCTCGAAGGTGAGGTCGAAGGCGTAGAAGCGGGCGTCGTCGCTGGCAGCGGCGACCCGGTGGAGCATCGGCCCGTAGCGGCCAGCATGGAAAATCCCGTCCAGGATCACGTGGTCGCCGCGGGCTAGGCAGTGCCGAGCGGCCGCCTCGAGCAGGTCGGCGTGGGCGAGGCTCTCCTGCTCCCGCTCGGCGTACACATCCCGTCGGAAGTGGTCCTGGCTGAGCACGGCGACGGGACCGGCCAACCGCGCCTGGAGCAGACGGGCGACCGTGGTCTTGCCGGAAGCTGAGTTGCCACGGAGCACGACGAGCATTCAGTGAACCTCCGGTTCTGTGTTCCGTTCCGAGAGTCCGTCAAAAACACCCGAGCTTACATGGCGTCAAGCCTTCAGGTGTCCCCTGGCGTATGAAACATATTCGCGCGTTTAGGAAATCTTCCCTGCATCTCGACAGCACCGCAGGAGTGCCGTTGTCGAGATGCCGCGAAGATTTCACACGACACGCGGTGAACACTTCCGACATCCGAGGGACTGACGCACGTGTAGGTGACATACGATCTGTGGTGTTACCACACCGCAGGGAAGGATGTGCACCATGCCCGCCCCCTACCCCCAAGAGTTCCGCGACGACGTCGTCCGCGTCGCCCAGAACCGTGAGCCCGGCACCCACTTGAAGCAGATCGCGAAGGACTTCGGGATCAGCTTCTCCTGTCTGACGAACTGGATGCGCCAAGCCGAGATCGAAGCCGGCAACAAGCCCGGCACCACCGCCACGGAGGCCGAAGAACTCCGCGCAGCCCGCCGCAGGATCCGGCTCCTCGAGCAGGAGAACGAAGTCCTACGCCGCGCCGCGGCCTACCTCTCCCAGGCGAACCTGCCGAAAAAATGATGTACCCGCTCGTGTCCGAGCTCGCCGCCGACCAGATCCCGGTCGCGGTGTCCTTGCGGGTCCTCAAGCTCGCCCGCCAGCCCTACTACCGCTGGCTCCAGAACCCTGTCACCACCGCGGAGGTGGAGGCCGCTCACCGGGCCAACGCCCTCCACGACGCCCACCAGAACGATCCCGAGTTCGGGTACCGGCTGCTGCGCGACGAGGCCGAGAATGCTGGCGCTCCGATGGCGGCCCGTACCGCCTGGCGGCTCTGCCACGAGAACCAGTGGCACTGCGCGTTCGGGGCCAAGCGCGGCAAGAACGGGACCCGCCCAGGCCCACCCGTGCACGATGACCGCGTCCGCCGGGACTTCTCTGCCGAGGAGCCCAACCGGCTGTGGTTGACCGACATCACCGAACACCCCACCGGTGAGGGCAAGCTCTACCTCTGCGCGATCAAGGATCTCTACGCCGGCAGGATCGTGGGGTACTCCATGGCCGGCCGTATGCAGGCCTCGTTGGCCGTGAACGCGCTCGAGCAGGCCGTGGCCCGCCGCGGAGGCACCGACGTGGTGGCCGGGTGCATCGTCCACTCGGACCGCGGCTCGCAATTCCGCTCGGCCCTATTCCAGGACGCCCTCACCACCCACGGGCTGATCGGGTCCATGGGCCAGGTCGGTGCTGCCGGGGACAACGCGGCCATGGAATCCTTCTTCGCGTTGCTGCAGAAGAACGTGCTGGACCGACGCGACTGGGACACCCGGGACGAGCTGCGGGCCGGGATCATCACCTGGATCGAGCGGGCCTACCACCGCCGCCGCCGGCAGGTGCGCCTGGGCCGATTGACGCCGGTCGAGTACGAGTTGATCATGGACCACACGCCCGCAGACGCGGCGTGAAGACGACTGTCACCTATGGGTGCATCAGTCCCCTCGTCGGGCACGGACAGACTGTGAGCTGGTTCTGGCCGGTGGTGATACGGATCTGCGCGTCTTTGACGCATGGACGGGCTATTGGGTCGCCGAGTGGCGATGGGGTCGCCTACGCTGGTTGGCATGTTGGTTTACGGCACTGCTGCGCTGCGTCTGCGCAGCCGCTAACGGCGGCGAGCACACTCCCACGCGTTGTTGCTCCCGCCCCCGGTGATCACGGCCGGGCGGCTCTTTCAGCGTGCCCGGCTCCGCAACAACCACGGAGCAAACAGTGCCTACCTATCAAGGTGGCCGTCATGAGCACGGCCAGAACTTCCTGACTGACCCATCCACCGTCACCACGATCACCCGGCTCGTGTCCGCCACCGAGGGCCCGATCATCGAGATCGGCCCCGGTGACGGAGCACTCACCTCGCCGTTGGCCCAGCTCGGGCGACCGGTCACAGCCGTCGAGATCGACACCCGGCTCGCCCGACGCTTGGCCCAACGGCTCCCGTCGCACGTGGAGGTCGTCGCCGATGACTTCTTGACCTACCGGCTTCCCACGTCTGCGCATGTGCTCGTCGGCAACCTGCCGTTTCACCAGACCACGGCAATGCTGCGACGCATCCTGCACGCCCCGGCATGGACCGATGCCATTGTGCTCGTGCAATGGGAAGTTGCGCGGCGCAGAGCGGGCGTTGGCGGTGCCACGATGATGACCGCGCAATGGGCGCCCTGGTTCACCTTCACGTTGCACAGTCGTGTTCCCGCTCGCGCGTTCACCCCGCGTCCGGGAGTCGACGGCGGAATCCTCACCATTCACCGTCGCGAACATCCGCTGCTGTCGCCGGCAGGGCGACGCCAGTTCCATGCCCTGGTCCACCGCGTCTACACCGGTCCCGGACGTGGGCTGGCCCAGATCCTCGCGCGCAACACCTCGCTCGGCTCGCCACAGGCGGCACAGGCGTGGCTGACACGCCAGGGCGTGAACGCTGCCGGACTGCCGAAGGACCTGCCCGTCGAGGCATGGGTGGACTTGTTCAAGACCACGGGCTCCTCGCCACCGTCCCGCCGCACGCAGTCGTCCTCAGGAAGGCGGCGGCGATGAGCATCGACCCCTCGTGGCGAGTCTGCCCGGACGAGACCACCCCCAGCCATGCGTGCCCGACTGAGACAGCCGTACACCATGCAGCACGGCTCCTCGCTCAAGACCCCGGACGGGATTGGCGACTTCGTGACCTTGCCGACCTCGTGCACCTGTCTACGTCACAATTGGGCAGGGCCTTCAGCCAACGTTTCGGGATGCCTCCCATCCAGTACCTGGCTCACCTTCGCGCCCACATACTGGCCGAGCTCCTGATAGAGACTGATCTTCCGATCGGTGTCGCCATGACACAGGTCGGGTGGCGCAGCCGCGGCCACGCCGCACGACAGTTCACCGCCATCGTCGGGGTCAGCCCATCCGCGTATCGACGTACCGCGACCCAACGAGCAAGCCTGAAATGCCCGTGCTGTGGACAGCGAAGCGAGTTGCCCCGATGACGGCCACAGAGCACTCTGGCCTCGGCCCTACCAGGACAGAGATCCGTGACACGGTCATTCGGATGCGAGCTGATCTCGCTCACCGGTGGACCTTGGCCGAACTCGCACAGGATGCCCATCTGTCGCCGTCGCGGCTCGGGGGGCGCTTGACCCCTGATCTTGGACACGCTGATTCCAGCACGATGATGGGGAAGCGAGAATCCAAGGGATGGCTAGGAAGAACTACACGGACGGGTTCCGGCAGCGGGCGGTGGACTTGTACGAGTCGACGCCCGGTGCGACGTTGAATGGCATCGCGGCGGACCTCGGGATCTCCCGCGGTGCGCTGCGGGAGTGGGTCGAAAAGCACGGCTCGGGCACGACGACCGCCGGCACCATGTCGCCGCCCACGTCGGGGCGGTCGGAGTCGCAGGCGGCGAGGATCGTGCGGCTGGAGGCGGAACTGGCGGCGTCGAAGGCGGAGAAGCTGAAGCTCGAGACGGAGCGGGACATCCTCCGTCAGGCGGCGAAGTATTTCGCCGGGGAGACGAACTGGTGAACCGCTTCCAGTTCGTCGAGGACCACAAGGACGCCTACGGCGTGAAGCGGTTGTGCGAGATCGTCGAGATCGCGAGGTCGTCGTTCTACGCCTGGCTCGCGGCGGCTCCGGGACGGGCGGCGAGAGCGGCCGAAGATACAGCCCTCGCCGCACGGATCAGGATGCTGCAGGACCCCGCCCAGGGCGGCGACCGCGCCTACGGGGCACCCCGGATCACCGCCGACCTCAACGACGGCGTCACCACCGCCGCCGAGCGGGTGAATCACAAGCGCGTCGCCCGCGTGATGCGTGAGCACCAGCTGGTGGGGATCCGGCTGCGACGGCGGGTGAAGACCACGATCCCGGACCAGTCCGGGAGGAAGTTCCCCGACCTGATCGGCCGGGACTTCTCGATCGGGGAGCCGAACCGCCGGTACGTCGGCGATATCACCTACCTCCCGATCGCAGACGGGTCGAACCTGTATCTCGCGACGTGCATCGACCTCGGCTCCCGCAAGCTCGCGGGCTGGCAGGTCGCCGACCACATGCGCACCGAACTCGTCGAGGACGCACTCCGCGCCGCGGCCCGCGACCGCGGCAGTCTCGCCGGCGCCGTGTTTCACAGCGACCACGGCAGCGTCTACGCCTCGAAGGCCTACGCGGCCCTCTGCGAGCAGCTCACCGTCGTCCAGTCCATGGGTGCGGTGGGCACGAGTGCCGACAACTCACTCGCGGAGAGTTTCAACGCCGCGCTCAAGCGGGAGCTTCTCGAGGGCCGGGCCGCATTTCCAGATCAGGCCACGGCCTACCGGGCCGTGTTCCGATGGGCGAACCGCTACAACACCCGCCGACGCCACTCCACGATCGGCCAGGTGAGCCCAAATAGCTACGAGAACGCCTACGACGCCGCGAGGTCAGCTACCCTCACGGAAGCGGCATAACCGAACCGACACCGTGTCCACGATCAAGGGTCAAGGCCCATGATGGCCTCGTATTCGACGGGGGTCAATCGGCCCAGGCGGGCCTGTCGGCGGTGTCGGTGATACGTCCTTTCGATCCAGGTGATGATTGCGATTCGGAGCTCTTCTCGGGTCCGCCAACGCTTACGGTCCAGAACGTTCTTCTGTAGCAGCGCGAAGAAGGACTCCATGGCGGCGTTGTCTCCGGCAGCACCGACTTGGCCCATCGAGCCGATGAGGTGATGACGGTTCAGGGCGTGCACGAACTT